>NZ_JAUBOJ010000097.1:0-19083 GCF_036700185.1 Microcoleus sp. BM001215392
CATTCTTTCTGTGCTTGCTTGAAGTAGTCCAAAATTCGCTCGTACCCGATAAGGTAGTCAGCAGAGGTACTGACTGTGATGGAGTTAGATTTTTCGCTCATCTTTTGCTCAATGCCCCAACAATGTTGAGTCTGATTGTTGTAGCCATTGTACAGCAGGTCGCTCAGTATTCGCTCAGATGCAAGGCAATACCTTCAGAGTCAGCAAAACAAGGAGCTAGAACGACAGAAAACCGTGGGTTGGGAGCTAGGCGCTAATTCAACTCCTTCTACTCCCATGCTCAAACAACACACTACGGAAAAAAACGATCGGCAGTTGTGGTGAGACGATCGACCTTAAAATATTGAAAAGAATATTTGGGCGATCGACCTTGTACAATATTTTTCATGAACATCCAGCAATTTGTTGACAATTCCCTCGGACAATGGCGATCGCAGCGCAGCGCCCATCACTTGACTTTCCGACACTTTGAAGCGATCGAGTCAGTCATTGATATCGTTGCACTCTCACCCGATGATGCTGCCGTAATCGACCTCTGCAAATCCTACAACATCGACCCAGCCCAAGCAGTAAACCCCTTTCACATGGCATGGGAAGGCCAGTCAGATTGGGATGAGAACGCTGAAATGAAAGGCAGTTGCATCCTCGTACCAATCCCAGATCCGACAGTCCCCAATCGCGGTAAACTACTGCGAGATCAAGGATATGCCGAAACCATTCCCGCCGCCGCCGACTATCACATCACAGACGATGGAACCTTTGTCCTCCTGACAAGCTACGATAACGCCGCCGCCGAAGAAAAAATTTGGTTCGCCAATCCCAACCTGCGCTTTCGGGTTTCCCTGATCAAAACCAGTAAAGGAAGTGGAGTTGTCACCGCATCATTTTCTTCAGAAATTCGATCGCTCTCCGGCAAATAATACCAATTATCAAAAATCATGCAACAATACTTGTACGGTGCGCCGCCACAAAAAATCCCTAATTTTAATCGACAATATTGCAGCGATGCACCTTACCTAAAGAGTAGATGAAACAAACAATATTTGTAGGGTGCGTCGCCACAAAAAATCCCTAATTTTAATCAACAATATCGCAGCGACGCACCTTACCTAAAGAGTAGATATCAAATCCACTCTTCATCGTCCTGTATTAATCTCTCTATTCTTTCTCTGTGTCAAGAGCGCTCTAGAAAGGTTAAATCATTCCGATGCAACCAGAAACGATATGATGAAACAAACAGAAAAATTGTTTTATAGCCAGAGTTTTGATCAAGGGTAGAGCGCTTGTCAAGCAAGTGACTCACCGCCAATTACCAATTACTAATCCGTACCTCACTTAATAATTGCTATATAGCAAAGTAAAAAAAAATTATGAATTCAGTTAAAACCAATAATGATTTAATCACTCTGGCTCAGTGGATGGCAGGGGATTTCAGCAACTACAAACAATCCTTTGAAAAGCCCCAACAATTTGCCCATATTCGTATCTTTTTCCGGCCCTTACCCTTTGAATTTTTTAACGCCATTGGCTTTTACTCCGAACAGGTTTATGACCATGACCTTTGGACTCCTTACCGTCAAGGAGTCCACAGACTAATAGACCAAGGAGAACAAATTTATATAGAAAATTACAGTCTCAACGATCCAGTACAGTACGCCGGCGCAGCACGGGAATTAAGCATTCTCAAGACAATCACACCTGATTGTATTCAAAGGCGGTACAATTGCTCTATGGTTTTCAAGCGAGAAGGAGAAATGTTTCGTGGTAGTGTAGAGCCAGGAAACCAGTGTCTCATCGAAAAAAAAGGTTGTTCAACCTACCTAATTAGCGACGTAGAAATTACCGAAACAACTTGGATCAGTCTCGATCGCGGTATGGATGTAAATACTCACCAACAGATTTGGGGATCGGATAATGGCTCTTTATGGTTTGAAAAGCGCCAAAGTTTTGCCTCAGAGGTAGCTCAGGGCTAATTGACCCACTCACTGACGAATTTCCAGGCGATACGCAGCACGTACTACAGGTACAGCTATTCCCCCAAAACACTCCTGCACCATAAAAAACTGCCTGTAGCACATGAAAACAGCAATATAAGCTATAATGTTAAATTATGTAAAGTTTTCTAATATAACATCTAATTATGGTAAATTTTCACATAACACAATAGTGGAGATATTTAAATGGTTTTTGGACCTGCATCTCGACTTGGAGTCAGTTTATTTGAAGAAACACCCTGTTTAGAACTGATTCCAGGACGTTCACAAGAAGAAGTAGAAACCATTATTCGTGCCGTCTACCGGCAAGTTTTGGGTAATGCTTACGTCATGGAAAGCGAACGGGCGACAATTCCTGAATCGCAACTCAAAAGTGGTGCATTAAGTGTACGCGAATTTGTCCGCGCTCTGGCCAAATCCGACGCTTACCGTTCTCGCTTTTTTGATACTTGTCCTCGCTATCGGTTTATTGAACTCAATTTCAAACATCTTCTCGGTCGGGCTCCCGATGGCCTAGAAGAGATGAGAGCTCATAGCACTATCTTAGATACCCAAGGCTTCGAGGCAGATATTGATTCTTACCTCGACAGCGATGAATACCAAAACGCCTACGGGGAAAATATCGTTCCCTACTACCGAGGCTACAAAACCCAACCAGGACAAAACATGGTTGGGTTTACTCATATGTTTGCTCTCTTGCGCGGTGCTTCCAGCAGCGATTTCAAAGGAAGTCTTTCTGGAAAAACCCCAGTTCTGAACAAATATGTAATTCAGGAAACCCCGCTAGCAGTAATTCCCCCTTCAGGTGGCACAGTTGGCGACGGTTGGGCATTCCAAGATACCACAACGGCGGCGCGTACCCGTTCTGGCTTCGGCGCAACAGCAGAAGGCAAAGTTTATCGCATTGAAGTAACAGCCTACCGTTCTCCTGGTGTGGTTAACCGAGTCTCGAAATTCCGCCGCAGCAATCAAGTTTATCTCGTACCATTTGATAAGCTTTCCCAAGAATATCAACGCATCCACCAACAAGGCGGCGTAATTGCCAGCATCACTGCTGTTAACTAAAAACAGCTCAATTTTCGGTTGTTCACGACTTGGGGAATTACCTCCCTGAGCGTGTTTGCAACCAATCCTTAATTCTCAGTTTAGAAGCGTTATTTAGTCTTAGGAGAAACTCAATGAGTGTGGTTTTAGATGCGCCAGTAGAACTTTGGTCTACTGCTAGTTCGGATGATACACAGGCTGTAATTCGCGCGGTTTACAAGCAAGTGTTGGGGAATCCCCATGTGATGGAAAGCGAACGCCTGACTGTGGCAGAATCCCAGTTGTGCGATGGTTCGATGACGGTACGGGAATTTGTCCGCGCTGTGGCAAAATCTGAATTTTATCGCGGTCGGTATTTTGAATCCTGCGCTCCATACCGCTTTGTCGAACTAAACTTTAAACATTTGTTAGGTCGCGCTCCCTTAGACCAAGCAGAACTTTCTGAGCATATTCGCACCTGTATCGAAAAAGGCTACGACGCAGAAATTGACTCGTACCTCGACAGTCAAGAATATCAGGACAAATTTGGCGAAAATACAGTCCCTAATTATCAAGGGGCAAAAAGTCAAGTCGGACAAAAGCAACTTGGCTACAATCGCACTCTTTCCCTGTATCAAGGTTATGCAGGAGTTGACAGTGCTTTTACGGCTTCTCGCTTAGTTGACTTCGTAGCTGGTAATAGCGGTAACAAAATTACTTTGCCTAGCACAGGCGGCCGTCTTAGTGCTTACAAAGATGCCACCGAAAAAATGTTCAAGATTTCAGTCAAGGGAGCTAAATTTGATAGCCCTCGCCGAGTGAGCAACACTGAATATCTTGTCTCTGGCGCCAAGATGACTCCGCAAATTCAGCGCATCCATCGCGCTGGCGGAAAAATTGTCAGCATCACCGAAGTTGTTTAAGCCATAGGGTGATGGGGCGAGTATCCCACCATTAATATTGACTTTTTGTGGGATGGGTCAGAAAGCCTGTACTCAAAGGCCGGCTTTGCGATCCATCCCACACCAAAATAATCTTTCTGCAAAACAGGGATGCTCCCTCTCTCTTGCTTCTGACTTTTTCGTAATTTTTACTCGATCGCGAAACCTTCTGACTTCTTCCTTAATTGGAAATATTGTCAGAAATACTAACATTTTTAGACAGTCCAAAACAACTTTATTAAGTATAGAAAAAAATCATGTCTAGTTTAAGAGCAACTTTCGTCATTGACCCAGTAGAACTGCGCTCTAATGCAACGGAAGACGATTTACAATTAGTAATTCGTGCTGCTTACCGCCAAGTATTAGGAAACGTCCACTTGATGTAAAGCCAGCGTCTCAGCAGTTAATTGCTACTGTTGCTAGCAATATACCTCAAAAAATCAAAATTTCTAGCATTGGTTCCAGTGGAACTTCTAGCACTACGGGCAAGCGTTTTCGGATTTCGGCAGTCAAATCTGGTGGTGCTAAGGTCAGAATCAGCAACATGAGCTATGAAGTCGGCTATGCTCAACTTTCTCGCCAAATTCAAAATATCCAAAAAACTGCTGGCAAAATTCTGAGCATTACTGAAGTTAGCTAAATAGCCAGAGGCTTTACTTTTGTTTTGATTGAAGTTTGGTGTCTTCTACTTTCTCTAGAGCGAGTTTATTATTCGCTCTTTTTCTATGGAAAAAAGCCCAAAAAATGATAGAAGAAGGCAGTAGTCAGCAATCAGTAGTGATTAATCAGTAGTCATCAATCAGTACGCAGAAGGCTATAAAAGCTTTGCTCGGAGGGTAAAAAGAAGGAAGAGGCAGAAGTAAGAAGAAAGAAGGCAGTAGGAAAAAATGACCGGAGCGCGTTCAGGAGTGTTTCTAAAATCTAAAATCTAAAATCTAAAATCTAAAATGGTATTACCCCCAGTAGCCGACAAAAAAATGCAGGCTTGGATACGAAGCCGTCACCTAATATTTTCAGGTCAATTTTTGATTTTTGAAACTTTAGACTACCCAGCCGTTGAGAGATTTGAGGAATGTATCACCAGTCTGGGAGGATGCTTAATTTCTGTGGAACCTCTCAAACGAGTGTGGATGGGAAATCACCGACAAGTGATGCTATATCAAGCGAAAGGAAGTTTGCATACACCCAATCATGAACTGCGACAATATTGGTTTAAATACGGCAGTTTTCAGACGAGGTTTGATGAGAGAGTTTAAAGAAACTAGGTTCCTGGTAAAAAAATGATTTCGGTGTTAAAATAATTTTGGTTTGTTGTGCAAAGTGAACTGTGTTGTTTACAGTAAGTAAAAGTCCTGCTCTGTTGCGGTTATGGATATTCACGAAATTGAAGCGTCTCTAGAGAATTCTGATTTTCAATATCGACTTAAGGCGATCGCAGCTCTGAAAGATTATACACCAGAAATTGCCGTTCCGTTGCTCAAAGCTCGACTCAACGACCCAGAATTTTTAGTGCGCACCTTTGTCAGCAGGGCGTTTGGACAACAACAAAGCGCCGAATCTTTCGCGGCCTTGCTCCAAATCATGAAATTTGATAACACTCCGAATGTCCGAGCCGAAGCGGCAAATTCCCTGTCGCTGTTCGGTAGGTGCGCTGCATCTCATTTAGTGGTAACTTTTGTTCAGGATGACCACTGGCTGGTGCGTCGCAGCATTCTGGCCGCGTTGGTGGATATGGAGTGTTACAACGAAATTTTTGAGGTGTGTCTCGAAGCCTTGGCTGCGGAAGATATGACCACCCAGGAAGCGGCGGTGGATGCGCTCGGTGCTTTAGCTGGAAGCAGTCAGGAATCAGCGGCCCTGGCTCGGTTGTTGGCGCTGGCTGGTTCTGAGTATGAAGGGATTCGCCAGCACGCTGCGTCTGCTTTGAAGCATTTTGATGCGATAGAGGCGAAGGAAGTCTTGAGTCAACTGCGGCAAGACTCCGATCATCGAGTGGTTGGTGCGGCTTTGGAAAATTTGTTTGAGAACAGTTAAGAATATTTTATTTCGTCCTAACTGGGTTGGGCAATATTCGGAAAGTGCGATCGCACCTCTGCGATGGGATTGGCAATTAGATTAGGAGCTTGCTGCTTCTAACCTTGATAAAAAGTGTTGCTACAAAGAGTGTTGGGGGTTTTTCTTCTACCCTGTTTGTCAGGGACGAATCAGTGGGATCATCCATGTTTGTGCAAGGGTTTTTCTTTTTTCGACGCAGGTTACAGGTACTGTTGCATGGCCTTGGAAATTAATTTTTTGGCTCTTTGACTTAATTGCATAGCTATGAGAATTGTACTGAGGTAATCGATCGCAATCAAAGCGATCGAAGAGAATTATGAGAGAGTTTATTAAGTTTTGTAACATTACAGCGAATCAAAGATGAGAGTGTGGTACAAAGTCTTCATTAGATTAAGTGCGATCGCGCCTTTGGTTTCATAACGAAATATTGCTTTGTTATCCATAAAAGAGACGAGGCTTAGGGCGATCGCCTATTATCCTGTGTTCAGGGAGAGATTGAAGGAGCTAAATTATAATTTATGTTTAAGCCATTTCAGCAATTTCTAGAAAAAGAACTGTTTGAGAACTTTGCACTAGAGAGCCGTCCCATTCCCTCTGGATTGGAATCTGTGGTGAGTGAAAGAGGTAAAAATCCCGCCACGATTCAAAGTTGGTGCTATGAATGCCCAGAATTGAGAAAAATTCGCTACACCTACATCGATGCTGGGGAAACGGCGCAAATTTTCAACAGTGTCATTTATCCAAACCACAATTACGATGTGCCCTTGCTAGGAATTGATTTTTTAGCGTTTGGACAAAAGAAAATCTTGGTAGTTATAGATTTTCAGCCGTTATTTCGCGATCGCCCTTACATAGATAAGTATATCGAACCATTGACCGAAATTCGAGCTAAATACAGCTCGTTGGTACAAGACTTAGAAATGAAGTTTTATGATGCCAACCAGTATTTTTCCAAGAATTTGCTGTTTGCCAAAACCGACGCCGAAACAGTAGTCAACCAATTGTTTCCGGCCTATCAAGAATACGTCCAGTTGTATTGGAAAATGCTACAACAAGCTACTCCCCTGACAACTCCCGAAGAAGTTCAGCGGATCGTGAAAGCACAAAAACAATACGATCAGTATAGTGCAGAAAGAGACCCCGCATCCGGGCTATTCGGCAGCTATTTTGGTCATGAATGGTCAGAGCGCTTTTTGTACGAGTTTTTGTTTGAAGATGCTGTTCCCTTAGCGGTTCCCGCCGGGACAAAATAAATTAAAAATGACTCTCTATCAGCCTTTTTTAGATTACGCCATCCCCCTGCTCAGGGAGCGACTTGACTTAGCTCCCTATCCGATTCCAGCAGGTTTTGAAAAAAAAGAATGTATCACTGGAAAAGGAAAAAAAGAGCAGTTGGTTGTCACTACTAGCTATGCTTTTCAATCGCCCAAACTGCGGCAAATTCGGGCGGCTCACGTTGAGGGCGGTGATGCTCTTCAGGTTCTGAATTTTGTAATTTTCCCCCAAATTAATTATGATTTGCCTTTTTTTGGGGCGGATTTGGTGACTTTACCGGGGGGACATTTGATTGCTTTGGATATGCAGCCGCTTTTCCATGATGCGGCTTATCAGAAGCAATACTCAGAGCCGATTTTACCGATTTTTAACAAGTATCAAAAAGATTTGCCTTGGGGTGGCGATTTTCCTGAAGAGGCAAAACCTTTCTTTTCTCCGGCTTTTCTGTGGACTCGTCCTAAGGAAACTGAGGCTGTGCAAACTCTTGTGTTTGATGCTTTTAAGGATTATCTACAAGCTTATCTCGATTTGGTCGATCGCGCGCAACCAGTCACCGACAGTCAGAGATTGGCGGAGATTCTTCAGGCTCAACGGAATTATATCAACTATCGTGCTGCTAAAGACCCTGCGAGGGGAATGTTTCTGCGGTTCTATGGTGAGGAGTGGACTGAAGAGTACATACACGGTTTTCTGTTCGATTTGGAGCGCAATCTGGAACATGGATAGTTGACGGGGGGCGGGTTTATATGATTATCAATAGAGTAATGAACCGCGAAGGCGCGTTAGGCGAAGCCGCGCGTAAGCGCTCTTGTCGCGAAGGAAGAGAAAGAAGAAAATGCAGTTCTTCCTTCGCGCTCTTTGCGCCTTCGCGGTTTAATCATTCCGACTAACAAGTCAGACTTTGAGCTGTATTATTCCGAGTAAAAGAGTTCCAAGTACCTAACTCTTTTGAACTACGACTGCGAAGCATTGCTCTCGTTTCCTCAGTCAATCCTTGTACTAAACTAAAATCAGCACCAGCAATACTTTTTAATTGTTCTAAATTCGCCCCTGTCAAATCAGCAGCCCGTAAATCTGCTCCCTGTAACTCAGCGCCAATTAATATCGCATTCCGCAAATAAGCACCAGTCAGTAAAGCATTTTGAAGAGTTGCGCCACTTAAAGCTGCTCCCTCTAAATTTGCACCGGTTAAATCGGCTCCACTCAGATAAGCACCTCGCAGATTACAGTAACTCAAATCTGCTCCTCTGAGGTTGGCTGTATTCAAGAAAGCCCCACTCAGACTAGCTTTCGGGCCAATAGCTTCGGATTTTTGGTAATTAAATCCTTCTGGCCACACAGTCTTGGTATCATATAAAGCTAATTTAAATTTAGCTGCTTCTAGCTTGGCATCAACTAGATTGCAACCTTGTAAATTAGCTCGAAAAAAATAACTTTCTTGTAAATTAGCTCCGCTCAAATTGGCGTCTCGGAGATTGGCGCGCCGGAAATCTACTCCCTGGAGATTTGCACCTTGGAAATTAGTTTTGCTGAGGCCCGCGCCAATTAAGTTTGCTCCGCTCAAGTCAATTCCGGATAAATCCATTTGGCTGAGGTTGATTCCCTGGAGGTTGGTTTGAGCTAGGCTTTTGCTTTCCTCGATAGCTTGTAAGACTGCTGTGAGAGTAAGGGGTTCAGAGAGGAAAAATGAGTGTTGACGAAGTGCCATTATATTTTTTGAAGATTTATTGATGGAATTGCTCAAAGTTGACCGGTGTAATTTATCCTAGAATTTGACTGTTGTGCGATCGCCAGAAAGTTAATTTTCTTAACCAAAGTTCGATCCGATTTCCCGCCGATTCCCCCAGACAAGGGGACTTGCTTGATTCCTATCGCTAAGTTGACATAGAAATGCTGCTAACACCACCGATGACTATGATGGATTTTTTTCGCAAGAGTGAGGGCGTTTGGTTCACTCAGCGAACAGTCCATAATTTTGATAATGCTGCTGCTGATGAGTCGGGAGAATCCAATGTCATGATTGATGTCTTGTCAATTGATGATCCCAGAGTTTTAGAGGTTTGTCAACAGCAAAATGTAGATCCTGCTTTGGTTAGTGGGGGATGCAGTTTTATGTGGCAAGATAATTTGGATGATGCCATCCCAAACCAAAATTATGCTGCAATTTTGATCGATTTACCGAATCCCAATAACCCGAAAATGGGTAAGTTTCTGAGAAATCGAGGCTATGTTGAAGGTATTCCGGTAATTGGTATTTACAATTTTGCTGATGATGGGGTATTGACTATTGAGACGGAATATGAGACAAATCAAGGACAGGAACGCTGTTGGTTTATTAACGATCATTTTCGAGTGCGGGTGATGACGGTTCAAATGAGCAATGGGGTTAAACAAATGGCATACTGTTCTGAGCGTCGTTGTCTTTCTCCGTCTGTTTTAGAAGAGTTGTTGGAACACAATCGCTTGAGAGTTTCTGAGGCTGGTGCGGTGTCGCGTTAAAGAAACACCCGGCGATTGAAATCGCGAAGTTTTCAGGGTACACAAACAAAAACCCGGTGATTGAAAGGCTACAAAAACCCGGCGATTGAAATCGCGGCTACAAAAACTTGCGTCCGCCTACGCGGACTAATTATTAAACTATCAAAACTATGTCTGAAAACGAAGAATTGACTGCATCGGCTCGTGATGAATCTGCCGCAGATTTAACGGAAGATTCTACACAGATAGAAGCTGAAGAATTGGTGGAAGTGATTGCCGAATTTGAGCGGTATCGGGAACGTTTGGTGAATGAAACGATGGCTGCGGCACAAAAGGCTAAGCTGCCACAGAAAGCAGCTATGGCTAAAATTGAGCCGGAACTTGCTAAAATAGATGCTGGGCTGGACAGTCTCCGCACTCAATTGGCGGCTATAACTACTAATAATTAGGTGGCAATGATGGTCAATTCTAATGCTCAATCCCAAGAGGCTGCAATTGTGTTAGCTCATGCAAAAACAGATGCTTTGCTTCAACAAGTTACTGAACAAATAGATTTAGATACTTTTGATGTTAATGATGCTGATATTTTGAGGAGTCTGGTTGAATCTTTGGGTGATACGCGGGGGATGACTCGACTGCGTTGTGCGGAAACTCTGGCGGAAATTGGTGAAGTGGCGACTCCTTTTTTGTTGGATGCTTTGGCGAATCATGTTAATCCGGTTGTGCGGCGTGCGGCGGGTAAAACTCTGACTTTGATTGGCGATCCGACTGCTGTTCCTAATTTAATTCATGCTTTGTTGAATGATGAGGATACGGTGGTTAAGGGTTCGTCAATTGGGGCGCTGGCGAGGATTGGTGAACCTTCTGTGCAGGCTTTGTTGGATATTTTAGCATCTACCGATGTGCCGGAAAGTACGATCGGTCATGCGGCTTGGGCGTTGGCGTTTATTGGGGCGGGTGCGAAGGAGTATTTGTATCGGGCGATCGCCTCTGATTCGCCTGTGGTGCGCGGTGCGGTGGTAGGGGCGATCGCCAAAGTCGCCCAGGAAGAGCCGAAACCGGACTTATTTGAGATTTTGGTGAAGTCTCTAACGGATGTTGATGTTGACGTGCGTTGCGAGGCGGCTGCTGCTTTGGGAAATCTCGCCTATAAGCCTGCAATCCCCAACCTGATTGAGTTGCTGCATCATGGCGATGGCGAAAGTCGCAGGGCGGCAGCGTTGTCTTTGATGAAAGTGGGCGATCGAAGTGCGATCGAACCGCTACAAGCTGCATTAGCCAAGGAATCGGAAGCGGCGATTCAAGGAGTAATTAAGTTAGCAATTTCTCAAATTAAGTAACTAAAAATATGACGGAACCTGGCACAGGGCGGATGCTACTTTCTCACAATTTCGATCTACCAGAGGGTGTTTTTGAATCCTTAAGTCGGGAAGCTTTGACTTTGGTATTTGCTGAGGGTTTAAGTCAATATCCTCAGATTAAATGCCGTGAATTAAATCATCCGCATTGGATGGTAGAAGTTTTATTTTCTACTAATGATTTTGCGCCGCCTCAAGTTGGGGAATTTTGCGCTGAAGCTTTGGTGAACAAGCGCATGAGTCAAGGGAAAATTGATGATTTTTTTCCTGATATTTTGATTTTAGCTGGATTCAAGAAGACTCCGCCATTGAGTGACGATCCTGAAGCGCTGCAAACCGGAGAATGGGGGGTTGATGTGGTGGAAACTGCGTCGGCTGAAAGTTTCTTGACGGCGATGGGCTGGGAGGAGAAAACGGCTGGGAAAAGTATTGAGGATGTGTTTAAGGTTGAAAGGAGAAAAGGGTAATATCAATTCCGGGTTAGCCACCCCTTTATCATTCGGCGGTTGAAACCGCTTCTACACGAACAAAGTCCGCCTCCGCGGACTAAGAAATAAAGACGATTTTTAAGCCGCAATTGATATTATGTGTGGTTTATTCATTTTTAATCACTTGCTTTAAATAATCATTCAAAGTTTCTGGTGTTTCAGCATATGCCGAAAAAATACTGATAGCTTGTTCATTATTTAACTTCTCCCCAAAAGCAAACTTTATTTTTTGTTGGATATACTTTTGAGGACTTGATGAATCTTGTAATATCAATTCAATCCTGGTAACTAAAAACAGCATTTCATATTTACCTCTAAAAACTTTGCATCGATCGCAATCACTAAACTCAGCAAGCTTTGTATTTAAAATGCCTTCTGAAACTTCCGATGCATTTGGGAAAGTCTGTTTTATTTTTTCAATATCATATTTTTTTACAACTGAATCTAGCGTAAAATTAATGAAATCTTTTGGCAATTTATGATCTAAGTTTACGCCTGTTTGGTTTCCTGTTTTATTTCTAATCTCTATCAAGCAAGCATACCAAGCATTAAACAAAGCTGTAGCTTGATGAAACTCTTCTTGTCTATCTGTAAAAATTCTAATACAAACTTGAAATGCTTCATCGCTAACTTCTGATAAATGAAGTTCATTTATCAAGATTTCCTTGAAAACATCAACTGAAACGTAAAAATTCTCAATAGAATAACCAGGTGTTTCAAATATTGGTGGGTTGCGCGGTGGCAAAGATTCATTAAAATCCCGATCTACAAAAAATGCTTTTTTGTATTTATCGTATTCCGAATGAATAGTAATCAGTCGATAAACATCTAATACTTTATCTCTACCACCACATTTGATTGGGTGATAGTTATCTGTAAAACGTTTGATTCTTGGTACATAATAAGCATTATCATTTCCCTCGAAAAAGCAAAACAAGCCATCCTTGCCCTTTCCTGCATGAAGCACAAACTCTTGATAAGCAACTTGGGCTTTTTCTCGGCTTTTCCTGAGTTGGTCTATGTATAACATTAGGCTGTAATGGGTTCTGAAGGTTTAACATATTCATTTAAGCCAATGGCATATCTATCTAATTCATTTTCAAATATGAAAGGTGAATGGGTGACAGCTAAAAGAAAATCACATTTGCCTGACTTGACAATATCAGGTAATAAGATTCTTTGCCAAATTATTGATAACGATAATTCTGGTTCATCAAACAGCACAATAAATCGTTTGTCACTTTCTGAAAGATAAATCTTAGAAAAAATTGAAATAATTTGCTTTTCTCCTGAAGAAAGTTTATTTAATGCAATCTTAGAAGGATTTCTGTCTGATTTTATAAATATTTTGATGGCACTTTCATCATAAAATACTTGTTTGTTAATCAAATATTGATTACAGACATCTCTGAATCTTTTTACAGAGTTATCTAACTCCTTTTGAGAAGAGTAAATTTCAATCAGCTTTTTTAAAAAAAAGTTTAGAGAACTATCTTTTGGCTTTTCCTCTTTATTTAAAAGTAGTTCTCTAATTCTGGCTTTTTTGTTTTCTGAAATTCTAGTTCCCACACGGGATAATAAAATTTCAACATCATTACTTTCTATTTTTTGAAAAAAATCACTATCTGTTTCATCTTCTTCATCTTCTATCAGTTGACTAAGAATTTCCGATGACATATCTGAAAAACCTTCTTTTAAAAGTCTATCGATAGTATTTTGAATGTTATCAAAACGTTTTTGGACATCATCCATTCCAAATTGGATTAGTGTGTTTTCTTGATTTAAGATTGCATCATCACTATAACCAAGATTATATAAATCTTCTTCAACACGCCTATAGGTTGGGAAATACATAATATCACAACCTTCAATACCTGATTCAATTTCTTTATCGCAATCAGTAAAAAATAGATTTGATTGATTATCTTGATTGATTTCGCGTTTTCTGAAAAATTGAAAAACATGAGACAGTGGAAATTTTCTATACTTGAAATTGTATTCAAATTCTGCTTCTAATATTCTTCTATTACCTTTAATTTGTGTAAATCTATTTCTGAGAATTTCAAGTTGGGAATAACCAAATTGATCGATAAAATCTTTAAGCACTGGATCATCATAAAGTTCCTGGATCAGTTCATCCACCTTAGATTTCTGTATTTCAATAGGATTTCCTTGACGAAATTCTAGAATTAATTTATCAAAGTCGAATTCACCCAGTCTAAAAAAATTTCTGGTCAAAGTGTAATAAAAAAGGTTTAAAACTTGAGTTTTTCCAATTCCATTTTCTCCAACGACTATTTTTATATTCTCATCAAAAGGAATGTGAACGTTGTCTGTGCCGAACAGACCATGTACTGAAAAGGATTTTATATTACTTGTGTTCATTTTATTCTCCTATTCATTAGAGCAATCAAATAAAGAAAGTTTGTAGGGTGTGAATCATCTAACTATTAGCAATTAAACCTGCTATTACTCCTTACCCTACAATTTGTAACAAAGCTTTATATAGCCATAAACCTAACTATTCTGCGCGCTTATAATTCATCACCAAATCCAACCGCGATAAAGAACTTGTCGCCGATTCCCGCACGTAGGAATCAACTGCTTCATCATTGGCAAATCTGGTGAGAACTTCTACACAACGGGGATCGCCCACAGAAGCCAGCGCACTCACGATCGCCACCTGTACCGCTACATTATCCGTTGTATTCAGCGATTCCACCAAAATATCAAAGGCAGACGAGCCCATCTGCCCCAAGGCCATCACGGCTGCAATATGCACCACAGGATTAGCGTCATCGATCGCCTTTTTCAATCCCTGCAAACCGACTTCTGGGAAAGACAATTCTGGATAGTTAATCGCAACTTGTGCTAATACTTTCGCTGCACTTCCTCGCACTGTCACGTTTTCACTGTTTAACAATGCGTCAACTACGGCTGGTACGGCATCTTCACCGATCGCGCCCAACACCTTCACCGCCGCCCGACGATAGGTGACATCTTCGTCGTCTAAAATCGTTATCAGTCGCGAAATTGTCTCTTCGTCGCGGGAATCGGCTATTTCATACATCGCGCGATCGCGCATATGAGGATTCGGGTGTTTTAGTTGTTCAAACAAAGCATCGGTTGTCATGATTTTTTAAAGAAGGAAGAAGGAAGTTCGGCAACGGATTATGTAACGGATGTAACGGATGGAAGGAAGAAGGAAGAATACTCTGGTTTTTGAGTAATATCGTGTCAATTCGATTACTAGCGATTGAAACTGTTTGTAGTGCGGACTTAAGTCCGCAGCACCAGAGGACTCGCATTCCGAACGATCAAACCTTGTAATTCCTAAATTAAGATAATTAGGATTTTACTGAGTTATGAGCTTCTATTTTAGCTTGCACTAACCAATCTCGATCCGTTGCATCGGTTTGATAACCGCTGATATCGCCTAGTTTTTCGAGGGCAATTAAGGCAGCATACTGCAAATCCCAGATTTTTGTTGCCAAACAGGCTTGCAATTCTGGAATAGCACGCTTTTCTCCGAGTTCCCCTAGGGCGATCGCAGCCGCCGCACGGGATTTCTGAAACTGGGGTTGGGAGTTATTCAAAGCTTCCAATAACAAATCGTAGGCGGCAGAGTGTTTGAGCCAACCAAACAATTTTACTACATGAAAATGCGCTCCATAGTCATTATTCGCTTCTTCGGCAAAAGTGGCAAAAAGTGCAGCCGGTGCTTCCTCTGAATAATTTTCTAAAATTGTTTTAGTTGCTAAATAACAACGACCAAAATCCGTTTCGTATAATTGGTTAATCAGAAATGGTAATTCTGGTAATTCTTCATAGCTGTGGACTAAATTCAAATCCCCTGGTTCATCCCGTAAGGTTTGTTCTAAATAGGGTTGAATGGTGTCAAAGGTAAGGGATTTATCGGCGATTCCGACTGCTGCTAGCATCCGAATTCCCCTCAGCCGAAAGACTAAAGATACGGGACATCGGGCAATGTTGGGAATTGCATCGTAGTAGCGGGCATCAATCAAATCCTGAATTGATAATCGGCGCCCTAGGACATTTTTGTGTTGCAGCATGGCGACAACTTGTCCCATTTTAGAGAAGTCTCTGGTGAGGCGGCAAATTGCGGCGATCGCAGCACTAGCAGTCGGTGGATCGAGATCGTCAACAAATTTGCGAATTCTGGTCTCGGCTGGCTGATAATCTAATTTAGTTAGGGTGTGGATGATTACTCGGTAGGTTTGTCCCGGTCGATCGAGCAATTGAGCCACTTCTTCTAATATATCGCTGTCTTGAGTGCCAATTTCGCCGATCGCCCAAACGGCATTTTCCACGGTGTAGCAGTCATTATCGCTCAAACAGGTGCGAATCACGGGTAATGCTTGGACAGCTTGGAGTCTTCCCAAGGTTTCCACCGACTTGCGGCGCACAATGCGGTTTTCCAAGGCCGGATCGGTTTGCTGTACTGCTCGCATCAGTGCTGCGATCGATCGATCTGTGGCAAAATTTATCAAATGGGAAGCTGCTATGTAGCGAGAATCCTCTTCACCGATTTGGTCTTGTGGCGTATCTAAGATGGCGATCGCCTGGTCTTCTGTTAAATTAAAAAAACTAAAAAATCGTTTATCCATAGAGTGGGGAGGGGGAGAGTGGGATAAGAGGAGAGGGGGAGAGTGGGCTACCGATGCCCTCTTTGGCCGATGCCCTCTTTGGCCGATGCCCTCTTTGGCCGATAGAAATTAGCATATGTCTATCCACACACAATAACAAGCCCAGGAATTCTTTACCCTTACTTTACCGAAATCGGTAGAGCAACGAGCGAAGAGTTCCTAGACTTGTCGGGGTAAAAATTACCCAGTCACGACATTACAAACCTGTCTAATTAATTAGGACAGGGAGTTGATGGCGTAGTCAAGAAGAGCGTTGTACTCAGTCAAAGCTTGAGGAGACATATCGCGAGGAGCGCAACCGCGGTTACGAGCAAAGCTTAATGCTTCAACGTAAGGAGCAGTAGGCAAGCTCAAAGCGCGATAGACTTCGCGTTGACCAGCAATACCCCATTCATCAAGAGGGCCTGTGCCGCCAACTACCAAGCAGTATTGAACCAAGCGCAGGTAGTGCTTGATGTCGCGGTGGCATTTTGCTTTGAAAGTATCGGTGGAGTTAGCTTGACCCGATTCGTTCAAGTAAGGATACTTTTTGATGCAAGCATCATAAGCTTCTTTAGCAACTGAATCCAGGTTGTTGCCCAATTTTTCTGCGGCTTCTAAACGAGCAGCAGAGCGTTGGATAGAACCTTGTACTGATTCTAGATCAGAGGTGCTAGGAAAGCGACCTGCTGCATCAGCAGAGGCGATAGCGGTGGTGAGAACTGATTTCATTTCCTTAAATCTCCTAAAGTGATTTTGACAGTGAGCGTAGTTTCAAATTTGCTGAGCGGATTGCGATTAGCAATTGACTAGCTCAGTGCAGAAATGATACGGTCGAAGTAGCTGGAAGATTCGGCAACGAGGCTGGCGCAACGATCTTCAACTACGATTGTTCCCATTTTCCGCAACTTAGCACCAGCAAATTTTTCGCTGGGGTTGTCTTGGATGTGAGCAGCGGCTTGAGCCTTCATGATTTGAACTGCACGCACGGTGGAGGTGGTGGGTACGCCCAAAGCTGCATAGGTTTCTTTCAAACCATTCAAGCAACGGTCATCAAGAACTGAAGCATCACCAGCCAAAAGAGCGTAGGTGACATAGCGCAAAATGATTTCTGCGTCGCGCAAGCAAGCAGCCATGCGACGGTTAGGGTAGCAGTTACCACCGGCTTGGATCAAGCCTTGGTTTTCGCAGATCATACCGGCAACAGCGTCAGAAACCATGCAGCTAGCGTTGCTGGCGATCGCGTTTACAGCATCCAAGCGTCGGTTGCCGCTGGCAACGAAAGCTCTGAGGGCAGCAATATCACCAACGGTGGAGGTGCTGGCATCGGCTGAAACTACAGCTCTTGAAAAAGCGTCAAGCATTGAGTTCTCCTTAACTTAGACGAAAAATTATTTCTGATCTCAGTTGGTCAACTTGGTGACGAACTTGATGGTTTTGAATATATCTTTGGGATGATTCCTTCGTCTCATTCCTGAGAAACAAAGTAACAATTTGTTACTTTGGTTGCTAAAAGCACATTTTTTGGTTAACAGGCATCTTCCACTATTCTCGCTTCACAGGCGCCAAGGGGGCTTGTCCGACAAGACATCTAGTTGCTTGTGGGGAATCGGGCCCGCCCTTGAAAAACTTGCGGGCAATGGTGCAAGATGTGAGTTAAAATCACTTCCTGACATGGAAAGCTATGTTAAGTGTGTCGATCAGACCCTACGCGGGTGAAAGTGACCTCGAAGCGATCGCCGATTTAATCAATACTTGCGAAGCAGTCGATCGGCTCGATGAAGGCACTTCCATCTGGGAATTACAACAAGAATTTAACCAACCGTCCTTAGACGTAGCGCGCGATATCCGCCTTTGGGAAGATGCGGAGGGAAAATTAATCGCTTTTGCTCAGTTGTCGATTTCCGAACCAGGGGAAGTCATCGACGGTTGGCTGTGGTTTCGCGTTCGCCCCGACGCCCGCTCCGGCGATGTGGAAGCGGCGAGTGTGGCTTGGGGCGAAATGCGGATGCGGGAAGTCGCATCATTGCGGGGCGCGTGCGTGAAGCTGCGATCTTGGGCTAGGCCACAGGATACCGATCGCATTTCTGTGCTCACAAATTGCGGTTTTAGGGTCGATCGCTATTTTTGTCGCATGGCGCGATCGCTTTCTGAACCGATCCCAGAACCCCAATTCCCAGAAGGTTTTGAGCTGCGTCAATTCCCGGGCGAAGAGGATGCGGAAGCTTGGGTAGAAATGTTCAACCAGTCTTTTATCGATCACTGGAATCACCACGATTTAACCGTCGAGAAATTCAAATATGATTTCGCAAAACCCGGTTACAGAAAGGATTTAGACTTAATTGCAGTGGCTGCTGACGGGACTTTTGCAGCTTTCTGTTATGGCGAAATTAGCAAGGAAGAGTGCGATCGCACCGGACGAAACGAAGGCTGGATTACTGTTCTCGGTACCAGGCGCGGTTTCCGCAAAATTGGCTTGGGACGAGCGATGTTGCTGGCCATTTTGCAGCGGCTCAAAGCTGCCGGTGTCGAGACTGCGATTCTCGGCGTGGATACTGCAAATCCTTGCGGTGCATTGCGACTTTACGAGTCTGCGGGCTTCCACAAAATTCGCGATAGCATTTCTTATGTTAAGGATGTTTGAGGATTTGGGCGATCGGGATTTACGCGCAGGATTCAAGAAACCCGGTTTCTCTGTGTATGCTTTGTCACCAAACAATATTTCTCGTAGAAACCGGGTTTCTGGGCCCGGGTGCAAAGTTCGCGATCGCACTAGGTACGTAGTTGCCCTTGGGCGCTCTTAATATATATATGAAAGAGCGCCC
>NZ_JAUBOJ010000098.1:0-19015 GCF_036700185.1 Microcoleus sp. BM001215392
CGATCGATGGGGGACTTTGTGAACACTCTTGTCCCCCCCTTCTTAAGGGGGGCTAGGGGGGATCGAGTTTCGGCCTAAAAACGCGTAATTCCTATTCAATTAAATCGAAAATTTGCCATCCAAAGTTACAATTTACCATGAAACTCAAATCAGCGGTGCAGTGGATAGCTCATCCAGACGGTCATTGGATACTTCGCAATCCCGAAGACATGACTTTCATGGAAGTTGACGACTTTGACAAACAGGTAATCTTGCAACTAAGCAAACAACCCGTAACAAACACTATCGCTGAATACGACATCGATTTAGAAGATGTGCAAAATCTTTTGAGAAGCTTAGCACAAACGGGAATGCTAGAAGGCACAAAAGCCCCAAAAACCAAATTCAATCTCCTATCTTTCACAATTCCCCTAGTCAATCCTGATGTTTGGCTGTCGCAGCACATCGACAAATTGCGCTGGATTTGGACGTGGGAATTTGGCTTTTTTCTGTGCGCTTTCATCGCATCTTCCGCAGCAGCTTGGTTTGGTTCGTCGGCGGAAGTTGTTGTCTCGCACCAGCAGTTGTGGACAACGGGGAAAATTGAGACTATTGTCGCATTTGTCTTGCTGACAATCCTGGTAATATCTTTGCACGAACTCGGTCACGCTTTCACGCTCAAACATTACGGCGGCATTGTTAAAGAAATTGGATTGCTGTTTATGTGTTTCATCCCCGGATGTTATACAGATACTAGCGATCAATACAGTTTAGTCAAGCGAAAACAGCGGGTTTTAGTCGTGGCGGCGGGAGTTTTGATTCAATTGACAATTTGGGCGGTTGCTGTTTGGGTTTGGCTGTTTTCGCAGTCGAATTCTGTCTGTCATCAAATTAGTTATTTATTGATGGTGGCCGCTTTGCTGACAGTGGCAATTAATTTGAATCCCCTCAACCGATTCGATGGTTATTATTTGTTGGTTGCGGGAACAGGGATTAACAATCTGCGTCAAAAGTCGTTTGATTTTTATATGGATTTATTGCGGAGGGAGGAGATTGAGGCTGAACCAAGCGATAGATTGGTTTTGGCTGCTTATGCGCCTTTGAGTATCATTTATACTGTTTTGGCTTTGAGTTACTTAATGTTCTTGTTGGGAAACTGGGTTTTGCGGGTTAGGAGTTTTTAACCGCAGATTAACGCGGATTAACGCGGATGAAATGCTGTTTTATTTTTTAGTTAGGGGTCTACTGATATGAATGTTTGTCAGAAATTGGGAATTGTTGGCGGAAGTTTAAGTTTTGCGGTTGTCAGTCAATGTTTTTCCGTAGAAGCTGCTACTCTGAGTCAAACTTATACTGTGAATCTGGATTCGCAGCCGTTAAATAGCAGTACGAATGTGGTTTTGCCGAAGTTTAATTCGCTGTTGGGTACTCTGTTGAAGGCTTATGTTACGGTTAAGTCTACTGTTAATAATAGTGTCAGCATTACTCCTTTGACTGGAGATTTTACGGGGACGGCGGCGACTAATGCTAATATTTCTGTGAATATTCCGCTGTTGAAAACTGACCCGAATTTGACTTTGAGTGTTTTGGCTAGTCCGCCGGAAACGAAGATTGCTAGCGGTGGTACGGTTCGTGTTAGCGGTTCCGGTTCTGGTAGCGTGTCGAAAAGTTATGATTTGCCGCAGTTTTTGAGTGCTTTAACTGGCTGCGATGGCGATACTTTTACTGCTGGTTTGGCGACAACGGGTTTAACTCAAATTCTGGGGAGTTCTGCTAGAGGTAGTTTTGGCGGTAAGGTGTCGGCGGATATTGCTGCTAGTGTAACTTATGAGTATGAATCTGTGCCGGAACCGATGACGGTGGCTGGTACGTTTGTGGCGGCGGGAATGGGTTTGTTGTGGAAGAAAAGACGCACAAAAAAGATGTAATTTGGTTTGTAGTGAGGAATGCGAGTCCTTTCTATGCTGGTGGATAAGGACTCGCATTCCGATCGCACGAACGACAAAAAAGATGTAATTGGGTTTGTAGAAGCCGTAGGGTGCGGATACATCGAAAATTATCAATAAAAATTGACAATTTCACAGATACGCACCTGAAAAATAGTTGATAAAACAGGATTTGTTTTTGTAGCAATAATTGAGATCAATGATATTAGTTGAACCACCCCTGACCTGGTGCGTAGCTACTATATGGTTCGATTTGCCATATTGTTGAGGGCGACACACCCTAGGACATTTACTGGTGGATAAGGACTCGCATTCCGAACGATCGAACGGGTGAATCAGGACTCAATAAAAAAACCCGCGCTGGCGGGTTTTTTTATGTGAAAAATAGCCTCTAAATAGACTTAGAGCGATCGATAAACGCGATAATTTATCTCAGGGAAGATGTTGTCAATCTCCTGAACCTTGTCCAACCAGCCGGAATCGACTTTGCCTTCTTTTACTTCATCGTACAGCTTGTGGAAGCGCATTAAGTGCGATCGAGTCCGCCGCACCGCATAGGGCACCATCGTCCCCGTACGCATGATAAACGCCCAGTCAGAAGATTGAGCTAGCAGCACTTCCCGCGCAGCTTGGTTCAAAGCCCGCAACTGCAACTCATCCTCTGCTTCCATATTTCCCAACTCAATCATTCGTTCCGCTGCTTTATGCAAATGCGGATAAATCCAAGCATTGGTATCATTCAACCAATACTCGTGGAAACCCCGGAAACCCCAGCTAGACTGGGACGGACGGCACACTTGCTGAGTCGGATTTCCGCGCAAGTAATCGGCTAAATGTGTCATCTCGTAGGTGTTTTGATCGAACCAACTCTTGCGGAATAAGTAATCTAAGAACCAAGGCCCTTCGTACCACCAATGACCGAAAAGTTCGGCGTCGTAGGGGGAAACAATAATCGGCGGGCGCTGCATAATCCCGTTCAGGTGTTCGACTTGGCGTTCCCGGTTGAAGGCGAAGTTGCTGGCGTGTTCGGCGGCTTTTTCCCGCGCCCAGTAGGGATCGTATAGCTGTTTGTCGCCTAAACCCAATCCCCGGCCGGTGATTTTATGGTACTTAATCCCGGTGTTTTTGCGTTGGCCGTTGGGCATGATGTAGGGTTTGATGTAGTCGTATTCGGCTTCCCAACCTAAATCTTTGTAGAATTCGCGGTATTCGGAGGCGCCCGGATAGCCGACTTCCGATGACCAAACTTGCTGGGATGATTCGTGATCCCGGCCGAATGCTGCTACTCCGCATTCAGTGAAAATTGGGGCGTAGCTACCGTAGCGCGGGCGCGGGCGGGCGTAGAGGATGCCGTGACCGTCTGTGAGAAAGTAGCGGAGGCCTGCGTCGGCTAACATCCTCTCTAAGCCTTCGTAGTAGGCGCATTCGGGCAGCCAAATGCCTTTTGGTCGGCGGCCGAAGTTTTGTTCGTAGCTTTCGCAGGCTACTTGTATTTGCGCCCAAACTGCTTCGGGGTACATTTTCATCAGCGGTAGGTAGCCGTGGGTGGCGCCGCAGGTGATGATTTCGAGGTTGTTGCTGTCTTGGAATTGTTTGAAGGCTTTTACTAAGTCTCTATCGAACTTTTCCCAATAATTACGAACTTGAGAGAAGTGGGCGGCGTAGTGTTCGCCTAAGTAGCGGAGGTGACCGTTGCCACTGTTGTGTTCGATTTCGAGATCCGCTAGTTCTTCTAGTTTGGCTAAGTGGTCGTCGAAACGGTCTTGCAGCAATGGGTCGCGCAGCATTGCCACCAATGGCGGTGTCATGCTCATGGTAATCTTAAAGTCGATGCCGTCGCGTTTAAGCCCTTCAAAGACTTGCAGCAGGGGAATGTAGGTTTCGGCGATCGCCTCAAACAGCCATTCTTCTTCTAAAACGTAGTCGCTTTCGGGGTGGCGGACAAAGGGCAGGTGGGCGTGGAGAACGAGGGCGAGGTAGCCAATAGCCATAATGATTTGGATGACGCCAGTGGTTAGGGACAGCTTTAAAATATTTTAAGATTTTATCAAGAAAACGGGTTTAAAACCCCGTCCTTCTAGGACGGCTTTCTCTTCAAGCCTACGGTTAAAGCATGGTTCTTTGTAAAGATTTGCAACACAAGCCGCGATATTAGTCTACCACTGGTAGCATAAAAAAATCGTGATGAGGTCGAAGTCATGCTAATTTTTGAGTTCAAAACTTACGCTAAACGAGAACAATTTAATGCTGTCGATGCAGCAATAAAGACTGTACAATTCATCCGCAACAAAGCAATTCGCTTTTGGATGGATAACGAAAAAGTCAACAAGTTTGACCTCAACAAGTATAGTGCTATTTTAGCGAAAGAGTTTCCGTTTTGCGACGAATTAAATAGCATGGCCAGACAGTCCAGTGCAGAAAGAGCATGGTCTGCGATCTCGCGGTTTTACGATAACTGCAAAAAGAAGACTCCCGGTCAAAAAGGTTTTCCGCAGTTCCAAAAAGACAACCGTTCCGTTGAATACAAGACCTCGGGATGGAAACTAGCATCAGACAGAAAGTCAATCACTTTCACTGATAAGAAAGGAATTGGAAAACTGAAACTAAAAGGGACACGCGATTTGCATTTTTACTCGTTGACTCAAATTAAACGAGTCAGATTGGTTAAACGTGCAGACGGGTATTACGCTCAATTTTGTATTCAAGTTGACCGCTCAGAAGTGAGTGAAATCACTGGGAATACTATTGGATTAGATGTCGGACTGCAAGAGTTCTACACTGATTCTAGTGGCGTTACCGTCGAGAATCCACGATTTATGGGCAAGGGAGAGCGTAGGTTAAAGAAAGCCCAAAGACAAGTATCAAAACGAGTCAAAGGGTCGAAGAATCGGATCAAAGCTAGAGCGATTCTGGGTAAGCGCCATCTCAAGATAAGTAGGCAACGTAAAGATTTTGCGATTAAATTAGCAAGATGCGTAATCCAGTCAAACGACTGTGTAGCCTACGAAGATTTGAGAATCAAGAATATGGTGAAGAATCACTGTTTGGCGAAATGTATTAACGATGTTTCGTGGTATATGTTCCGAGTTTGGTTAGAATATTTTGGCAAAGTATTCGGAAGAATAACGATTGCCGTTCCACCAAACGGAACAAGCCAAGAATGCTTTAGTTGCGGAACGATTGTCAAGAAAAGTCTATCAACACGAACCCATGTTTGTAGGTGTGGGTGTGTCTTAGACCGCGACCACAATGCAGCTAGAAATATCCTCAGGAAAGGATTGAGTACGGTAGGGCATACCGGAACTTGGGGTAATACCCATAACGCTTGTGGAGAATTGACCGCTACTGATTTAGAAGTAATTCTCGATCGGCAAGTCAATTCGCTGAAACAAGAATCCTCGTGTATGAAAGACACAGGAGTGTCAAGCTGAAATGAGACGCACAAAGTGCCGTGTTTTTTTAACTGCTTTTCTCTAACACACTAAATGCGAGCAAATTCTGATTTTCTGCTTGGTGTCGGATCAGGTCTGCTGCTGTTTGAGAGTCTACTGGCTTTGAGAAAAAGAAGCCCTGGGCGAACTCGCATTTTAATCCTTTGAGTATCGATAGTTGCGAGGCTTCTTCGACTCCTTCTGCTACTACATCCATTCCTAAATTGTGGGATAAAGTCACGATCGATCGCACAATTTCTGTGGGGTCGATGCCTCCTTTGCCGAGGTCGAAGTCGCCGCCCATCCTGCTGACAAAAGAGCGGTCTATTTTTAAGGTATTGGTGGGGAAGCGGTGCAGGTAGGAGAGGGATGAATAACCGGTGCCGAAGTCGTCGATGCACAGGTGGATGTTTCGGGCTCTAAGCTGCACTAGCATTGCTGTTACTGAGTCGGAATTTTCGATGAGTACGCTTTCGGTAATTTCTAGTTTTAAACTGCTACCGTCGAGGTGAGTTTCTTCGAGAACTCGATCGATGTATTCGATTAAATCTGGCTGAGAAAACTGTTTGACTGAAAGGTTGACGCTGACGCTTAAAGGTGGCTTGTTTTGAAATAGCTGCTGCCACTGGCGGATTTGGTGGCAAGCTGTACGCAGTACCCAGCGACCCAGCGGTACGATCAAGCCGGTTTCTTCGGCGATGGGAATAAATTCGTTGGGGGAAACTAAGCCGCGTTCTGGATGCTGCCAGCGCACTAGGGCTTCAAAACCAATAATTGCGGTGTTGGCGATGCTGACGATCGGCTGGTAGTGAATGATAAACTGGGGATCTGCGGATAAGGGAGGTAAGCTCGATCGCCCTGATGGGATAGATTTGGGGGATGGCAGAGAGTCTTCTTCTGTGGCGGGGTCTTTAATTGATTCGATCGCCCGCCGCAGGTCGTTTTCTAGCTGCAACAGCTTCAAAGCGTGGGCGTGCATGGAACTGTTAAAAACTTCGTGTCGGGCTCGGCCAAGTTCTTTGGCGCGGTACATGGCGGTGTCGGCGTCGCGCAGCAGGTTGGTCGGTTCTTCGTATTCGCCAGAACTCAAAGCAATGCCGATGCTGGCGGTGATAAATACTTCGTGTCCGTCTAGCAGGATGGGGGAGGTAATTTTCTTTTGCAGGCGGTTGACAATGTTGGTAGCTTCATTTACGCCGTCGATGTCTTCTAGCAACAGTACGAACTCGTCTCCTCCGAGGCGGGCGACTGTATCTCCAGCCCTGAGACAAGTTTCCAGACGCCGTGCGATCGCAACTAGCAGTTGATCGCCGATCGCGTGGCCGAGAGAATCGTTGACTACTTTAAATCGATCTAAATCGAGAAACAGCACGGCAAACAAGTAGTCTTTGCGCCGTTTTGCCAGCTTCAAAGCGTGTTCGAGCCGATCGGTAAACAGTGCTCGGTTGGGCAATCCGGTAAGGGCGTCATGAAAAGCGTCGTGCAGCAGTTGTTCCTCGGCGAGTTTGCGCTGGGTGATGTCGTGGCAGTTGATCACAATGCCTTTGACAGCCGGATCGTGCAGCAAGTTGGTGGCTACAGCTTCTACATAACACCAAGAACCGTTGCGGTGGCGGACTCGGTACTCTAGTGGTAACTGGCTTCTTTTGGGGTTTTCAATGGCTTTGTGGAGGGTTTGGGCGATCGTGGCGCAGTCGTCGGGGTGAACTGTCCCTAGGGCGCTGCGCCCGATCGCGTGGTGGGGCGAGTAGCCTAAAATTCGCTTCACCGAAGGGCTGATGTAGCGGAAGATGCCTTGAGCGTCGAGAATGATCGTGATGTCTGTGGCGTTTTCAATCAGCGATCGAAATCGCTGTTCCCTTTGTCTGAGGGCTGATTCTGCCTGTTTGCGTCCGCTGATGTCGAGAGCTACTCCGTCTACAATTATGTCGCCGTTTTCGTTTTTGGAAAATCTGGCGCTGTCTTGCACCCACTTGACTTCGCCGGAATTCAACACGATCCGGTACTGGCGATCGCAGGGCAACAGACTGGCACTCGATGCTGCTACGCTGCTGTCATAGGAGCTTTTGTCCTCTGGATGGATGATTTCGGTCAACAGTTGGGGGCGCGCCATCACTTCTTCTGGTGCGATCCCTGTAACTTCGCGCACACCCGGACTGATGTAGGGCATGGATGTGGTGCCGTCTGGATGCAGCACGGCGCGGTAGACTGAGCCGGGAATGTTGGCTGCCATTGTCGCTAGCTGCTGCTGAATGCCAAGGACTGCTGCTTCGGCGCGTTTGCGTTCTGCTAGTTCGGTTTGGGCTTGTTGGTAAAGTTCGGCTTGGTGGATCGCGATCGCACATTGATCTGCGATCGCTTTCACCAGTGACTGTTCTTCGCTGCTCCAAGAGCGGACGCGATCGCACTGATAGAGGGCAATTCCTCCCAAAAATGACTGCTGGTAAAGTAGCGGCGCGATCGCCACGGCGCGAAACCCTATCAACTTTGCTGATGTTTGTAGTTCCTCGCACAGGCTTGATAACTCGTCCAAGGCTAGGGTTTCTCCTGCTGCGAGGGAGCAGCGGTAGTGTTGTGCCAATTCGCAATTTAAGCCGACGAGTTGTTGTTTGTCTGCTGATGAGCTGATGTAGCGAACTATGATGTTACCTTCAGCATCTGGCTGCAAGATTGCGCAGCCGCTGATTTCGAGAGCTTCGTGCAGTTGGTCTGCGGTGGTTTGCAGCACTTCATCGAGTACCAGGGTGAAGCGCATGGCTTGGACGATGCGGTTGACGATCGCCTCACGAGTTGCTTGGCGCTGAATTTGGGCGATCGCGAATTGTTGCTGGCGGCGCATTTTGTATTCTTGGAGCGATCGTTCTAAGACTGTCGGCAACCTAAACAGCCGCCCTTTTAATACGTAATCGGTCATTCCCGCTTTGATGCACTCAACTGCCGCTTCTTCTCCCAAACTTCCCGTTACTAAAATAAATGGTATGTCTTGCCCTAATTCCTGCATTAATTTCAACACTTCTAAACCGTTGAAGCCCGGGAGCCGATAATCTGACAGCACAGCATCGTACTGGCTATTTTCCAACATTTTTCTGCATTCTGTTGCTGTTTCGGCAGTATCGAACTTAAAATTTACTCCCCCGGCTTCTAAGGCGAGCACTATTAATTCCATATCTTCTGCCATGTCTTCGACAATCAACAATTTTAATGTTGATTCTGCTACCATTTTCATTAAATAGTTTGTCTGTTCGCGATCTAGCATACGGAATTTTGGAGTTTTTGATTGGTTCGTGTTGCTAAATTTCATTCTTTTTGATTAACTTCTTCGAGCGGTATTCTGGATATTTATATTTTTATACTGAGATTATCGTTCTAATTTCAAGAAATTTATTTCACAACTGACACCGATGGCTGCCCAAACTGACTGTGACTTATTTAACTGTATAATAGTTTTAAATTATGAATTTAAAACTATTATACTGGTAACTTACGAATTTAGATTACCTTCTGAGAATATTTGCCTAGTTTAAAGTAAAATGTTGCTCCTTGACCAGGTGCGCCGATCGCCCAAATCGTGCCGCCGTGGCGGTGAATAATCCGCCCGACGATCGCCAAACCGATGCCCGTACCTTCAAATTCTCTCTGGGAGTGCAGCCTCACAAATGCTCCAAACAGCCGATCGGCATATTCCATCTCAAAACCCACGCCATTATCCTTGACAAAAATCGTTCCATCAGGTAAGGAATCAATAACTATGGTAGCGGGATGGCGATCGCGACTGAACTTGACGGCGTTGCTAATCAAGTTGCTGAACACCTGTTGCAGCAAAGTTGGATCTCCCGTCACCACGGGCAAATCTCCGACGGCAAATTCTACACTGTCGGGAGTTTGGGCTTTTTCTGTGCCAGTTCCGGGTTTAGTCAATTTAATCGCAGTTTGCACCAAACGATTGAGATCGATCGGAATTTGCATCAACTCGGTGCGGCCGACGCGAGAAAGAGCCAGCAAACCGTCAATCAACAAGCTCATTTTTTGGCTGCTGTCATCAATCACTTGCATATAATGAACAATTTTAGGATCGCTGACAGCATCACTTGATTCTAACCGCTGTTTCAAAGCATTAACAAAACCTGAAATATGACGCAAAGGAGCGCGGAGGTCGTGGGAAACAGAATAGCAAAAAGATTCTAATTCTTGATTGGCAGCCTCTAATTGCTCCGTGCGTTGCGACAAAGCTTGTTTTGTCTCAACCAACTCAGTGATATCGCGAGAAGTGCCAATTAAAGCATAAACCTCGCCATCGAGATTTCTCAAAGGAATTTTAAAAGTATCGAAATACATAGTTTTGCCATCGAACAAAACATATTTTTCCTGCAAGTGTAGAGTTTCGCCTGATTCCAATACCAGCAAGTTTTCCTGCACAAATTTTGTGGCGAGTTCAGTCGAAAAACATTCGAGCACAGTTTTACCCTGCATTTCTTTTGTGCTGTTAAAACCTGCCATTGTTGCCAAAGGTTTATTGACAAAAGCCTGCCGCATATTTTCGCGTTCGACTACAAAAATGCGATCGGGCAAAGCATCAAAAAAAGTCTCTAGTTCTGCGGTACGCTGGGCGACTTGAGCTTCTAAAGTTTCATTGAGCTGTTTGAGTTCTGCTTCGGTGCGCTTGCGATCGCTAATATCTTGACCGATCCCAATCAACCTGCCATCGGAAAGGCGGACGTTTGCCCAAGTAGTGTCGAGAATTCGCCCGTCTCTAACTTTAATTTTGAAGTCTCCCCACTTCTGAGTTGCTGCTTGAACAAAATCTAAAACCTGTTGGCGGTATTCCGGCTGCGGATAAAACTCGGCTAACATATCGTGATTTTTGCTCTCAGCAAAAGTCCAGCCGAGCACTTCTTCCCAGTGGCGGTTTACCCAGGTTAATTCACCCTGGGAATTTAAAAATACCAACATGACTGGGACGTTATTGAAGATTGTTTGCAGCACTTCGTTTTGCTGTTTTAAGGATTCTTCGGCTTGTTTGCGTTGCGTACCTGCCGCCACGGCATCGCTGATGTCGAGTACCGAACCGATGATTTGCTTGATTTGTCCCTGTGGGGTGCTTTTAAAAATTGTAGCTCGATCGTGCACCCAGCGCCATTCGCCGTTTTTGTGTTTGATCCTGTAGTCGATTTCATTTATGGCGTGGGGATTGGTGCTGTTAGTCAGTCGCTGCATACCCGCAATTACTTTGGGCAGATCCTCGGGGTGAACTAAGATAGAGACAGCTTCTGTACCCAACTCTTGCAATTCTTCGGGACTGTAGCCCAGTATGGCTGTGACGGCTGCATTTGCATAGATATTTTGCTGTGCTTCTGTGTCGTAGATGTAGAGAAAATTGGGGATAGTTTTAATGATGCTTTCTAAAAGTTCTTGATGTTTTTGTAGTTCTAGTTTGGCTTGTTTGCGAGCGGTCAAGTCAAGCACAAAACTTACCCCTACTTCCTGCGACCCTTCTAAGAATGCGGCGCCTAGCAGCACTGGAACGCGGCTGCCGTCCGAGCAAATATATTCTTTCTCATAGGGTGTACCTCTGCTGGTAGCTGCTAGTTCTACAAGTATTTCTTGGTCGAAGTTGCTGTATTCGGGCGGTGTCATTTTTTTCCAGCTAAGTTTTCCTAATTTCAGGTCTTCTTGGCTATATTTTACGGTGTTTAAAAAGGCATCATTAGCTTCTACAATATTCCCGTCAGTGTGCCAAAAAGCTATGCCGATGATGTTAGAATCGACGACGCGCCTAAATTTAGCCTCGCTTTGGCGCAACTGAGCTTCGATTTGTTTGATTTCTGTAATGTCGCGGGTGATCCCTAAAACTGTTTCTACTGAATTGTCTTGAGCAAATTCTGGAATTACTCGACTTTGATAGTATTTGGTCCCGTCGGAAGTGGCAAAGTCAAATTCGATGGTTTCTTGTTTGCCGGTGCGAAAAACTTTGACACAAGCTTCGTCCCACAGGTGGCAATTCTGGGGGGACATTCCTAATTCTCTGTTGCTTTTGCCGATAAATTCTGAGGGGGGTTTTCCGGTAACAGGTTCGACTGCTTGGTTGACGTAAAGGTGGCGCAGTTCTCGATCGAACCGCGCGATGATATCGGTAGCATTTTGAGCGATCGCACTGAAGGCTTGTTCGCGCTGCTGCAATTCTTGTTGAGTGCGGTGGTGTTCGGTGATGTCTTTCACAAAAGAAAGAATTGAAACTACTTTTCCCGCTGCATCCATGAGTGCAGAATTGTACCATTCGCAGTAAATTACCGAGCCATCTTTGGTATAGTTGCGATTGCGGCAAACGTTGCGAGGTTCTTTGTTCTGTAAAAGTTGATTGGTGACGGCGCACACTTGCTCGAAATCTTCACGATAAACTATTGACCATTCGTGCCAATATTTGCCGATGACTTCTGCTGGACTCCAGCCAAATATTTCTTGGGCAATGGGCGACCACCGGACTACCCGAAATTCGCTATCCCACTCTATAACTGCCATGGGCGAGTTTTTTAAATGAAATTCCCGCCGTTCTTGGGCTTGTTTGATTTTGGTTTGCATTTGCTGGCGCAGTTCCTTGACCCCGGCAAATTGCTGGCTGATTTCCTGTCCGTTTGCTGCCCCGACTTTGACTATTTGAGCAATAGTTTCTGCTGTTTGTTTTTCCAGTTCGTTCCAAGCAAGTTCGAGGGCTGATTCTGCCTGCTCTAGGTCAGTGATACTGTTGAAAAACAGTGGGGCACTTTCTACAGGAATTTCTGGCATATTTTTGAGATTTAGGCAAGTGTTATTTTGAGAAACTTGAATTTAATTTTAAAATTTTAAATATGTAATTTACTGTTAAATTATACATTTAAAATTTTGAATTGGTGCGCGGCGCGATCGCGAAATCGGCGGCGGCGCTATTAAACACGGCAGGGCTGACGGCTTGAGGGTGCAGAGCGGCAATTGCGGTCGATCGCCCCAAAAACTCTCCTCACCCAAGTGCGGGCGCTGCACTCAGTATATTTTGGCACAGGCTTGTTGCGGGCGATCGACAGAATGCTCAAAGCCCCGATCGGGCGTCGGGCGATCGGGCCTCAAGTGACGAGGGTGGCTAAGCAGCAACCGGCAACCGGGTGAATGATGCGGCGCAAGTTGAGGCAATTGCGGGCAGAACCCCGGGCGCCCCCTGAAAAAACGGCAAGAGCGTCAAAGTAAGTCTTTTTAAGGAGGATGCGAGGGAGAGCGAGAGTAGGGTACGAGCGAGATTTCTGAGGGGTTTGAGTCTGATTGACACGCCTTGAAACCGTTCCTACCCGACAAATAATCTCAAGTCGCTTTCGTCAATAAACAGCTAAAATATAATGTAAAGTTATTCAGTTCTTTATAGGTCGCTTATGACTGCTGCTGCATCCTCTTCGATAACAAACCAAACTCAGTACGAAGCTGTTATCGGTCTCGAAACTCACTGTCAATTGAGCACGAATACTAAAATTTTCTCCAGTTCTTCTACAGAATTTGGCAATGCTCCAAATACTAACATTGACCCAATTTGTATGGGAATGCCTGGAGTATTGCCGGTATTAAATCAGAAAGTGCTGGAGTATGCAGTGAAAGCAGGGCTGGCTCTCAACTGCTCGATCGCACCTTACAGTAAGTTTGACCGCAAGCAATATTTCTATCCGGATTTGCCGAAAAATTATCAAATTTCTCAGTACGATTTGCCGATCGCCATTAACGGTTCGATAGAAATTGAAATGGTAGACGAAACGGGCAATTCTACTCGAAAAAAAATCGGAATCACTCGCTTGCACATGGAGGAAGATGCAGGCAAATTGGTTCACGGCGGCAGCGAAAGGCTGAGCGGTTCTACTTATTCAATGGTGGATTACAACCGCGCCGGCGTGCCTTTGATCGAAATTGTTTCGGAACCGGATTTGCGATCGGGTGCCGAAGCGGCCGAATACGGTCAAGAAATACGCCGGATCGTCCGCTACATCGGTGTTGGTGACGGGAATATGCAGGAAGGTTCCCTGCGCTGCGACGTGAATATTTCGGTGCGCCCTGTTGGTCGAAAAGAGTTCGGCACTAAGGTGGAAATTAAAAATATGAACTCTTTTAATGCGATCGAACGGGCGATCGATTACGAGATCGAGCGCCAAATTAAAGCGATCGAAAGTGGCGAAGTCATCCTCCAAGAAACGCGACTTTGGGATGAAAATAAACAGTGTACTTTCAGTATGCGACTCAAGGAAGGTGCCAGCGATTACCGCTATTTCCCGGAACCGGATTTGCCTCCGATCGAAGTTTCAACCGAGCAATTGCACGATTGGAAAGCTCAACTCCCGGAATTGCCAGCATCCAAGCGCTATCGCTACGAAACTGAACTAAGTCTTTCTCCCTACGACGCGCGGGTGCTGACTGACGACAAAGCCGTGGCTGAGTATTTTGAACAGTCGATCGCCGCCGGTGCTGTTGCTAAGCAAGCTGCTAATTGGGTGATGGGCGATATCACTGCTTATCTCAAAAATGAGAAACTGGCGATCGCACAAATTCCTTTCCAACCCCAGGATTTAGCCGAACTGCTGGCGCTAATTGATGCTGGCACGATCAGCGGCAAAATCGCTAAGGATATTTTGCCGGAGTTGCTCGCCAACGGCGGTTCGCCTCAGAAGTTGGTTGAAAGCAAGGGTTTGATTCAAATTTCGGATACAGGGGCGATCGATCGGGCCATTGATGCCGTGCTCGCCGCCAATCCCAAGGAGCTCGAACAGTATCGGGCCGGCAAAACAAAGCTGCTGGGTTTCTTTGTCGGTAAGGTGATGAAGGAAACGGGCGGCCGCGCCGATCCCAAATTGACCAATGAATTGCTAGCAGCCAAGCTTAACAGCCCAGACTGACCATCCGCTAAGGGTATCGTGTAGCGGATCGAGCGGCGGGCGATCGGTTTATGCTGATTGGGCGGTTTTTGCTGCACGATATCTTTATAATTAAATATACATTTCTTTACAGAATCTTTACGATTGGGGGTTTCACCCCTCATACTAATCGTGTTATATTCTGTTATGTAGATGCACCCTGATGGCAGAGAGAGTTACTGAAGTAACTCTCTCTTTTTTTTGTCTTTTTTTTTGGCGCACCGACCCATCAATACGGGTGAATGGTTTCTGGCTGACACAATGCCGTATTATGGAACCGCCAAGAGGCTAGCCACAGTTCGAGGTAATCTTCCGGGCTGAATGTTGAAACTGTTGCACCAGATCCCGTTTTTTCTCAAAATTCAACCTGAGTTGTGTTACCCATCCATACATTCCTGCTATCTTGTGTTGTGCAGGTGCACCCTGATGGCAGGGAAAGTTACCTCAGTATTTCTTTCTATTTTTTGTATTTATTTTCGTTTGCGTACGTGTAAATACGGAGTTACTACAGACGCAGGAAGGCAGAATTGGCACCATTGGTAGCATTCGATTCCCGAGTACCAATTACGGCTTTAATTCGATTAATATCAACTTCAGTTATCAAAATAATTTTGACAGTATGAGCGAACAAGCTAGCGATCTAATCAAGCAGGGGATTGGGGAATATCAGGCACATCAATTTGAGGCGGCGCTGGATTCTTGGCAGAAAGCGCTGATCCTGTATCAAGAAGTTGATGATAAACGCCGATCGGGTGCGGCGTTGGGTAACATGGGCGTGGCTTACGAAGGGCTCTTGAATTACGATCGCGCGATCGACTGTTACCAGCAACATTTGGCCTTAGCGCGGGAAATTGGCGATCGCCGGGGCGAGGCGAATGCTTTGGGAAATATGGGCAATGCTTGCTGTGCTCGCTCAGATTTTTCAGGTGCTATGGATTACCAGCAGCAGCGTTTGGCGATCGTGCGCGAGACGGGCGACACTCGCTCTGAATTGGAGGCTTTGGGCAATTTGGCCTTTGCTTGCGATGCTAATGGCAATTTACCCGGTGCGATCGAGTGTTATCAGCAGCAATTGTCGATCGCGCGCGCCCACAACGACGATCGCACCGAGCGCAGCGCTCTCAAGAGTTTGAAGCTTGCTTACAAGTATTTAGCAGATTACGAGAAAGCCGACGAGTACCGCCAGCAGCAATTGGCGATCGTGCGGCAACTGTTTTTAACCGATAAACACGATGATTTTATGCAGCTTGCAGAAACAGTTGGTTTGAATCCCATAGAAGATTTTGCTGGAGCTGATTTAAGCAATTTTGACTTGAACTATGCTGATTTAAGCGGGGCAGATTTGCGCGAAACCAACCTCCAATGCGCCGATTTAACCTTGGCGGATCTCAGCGGTGCTTTGCTGAGTTCTGCTAATTTAATTGATGCTATTTTGTGCAATGCTAATTTGCGGGATGCTGAACTCAGCAGCGCCAATTTGAGCGGTGCCGATTTGCGAACCAAACTGCCGCGAGCCAATTTAACCGGCGCCAATTTAACTGGCGCCAATTTAAGCAGTGCTTATTTACCGAACGCAATTCTAGTCAATGCAAATTTAACAAATACTGATTTTAAGAATGCTGATTTGAGCGCTGTTGATTTGAGCGGCGCCTATTTAAACAAAACTGATTTGAGCCGCGCCGATTTAAAAAATGCGGTGGTGAAAAATGCGAGATTTGCGGGTTGTTTGGGGATTTCGGAAGCGGTCAAAGTCGAGTTGAGAACGCGGGGCGGAATTTTCGAGTAAAATGGGAATGTTGGCAATTGTAGAGGAGAATAAAAGCTATGACTTTCGCTACTGCAAAAAAATTCTCGATCGCCGAATATCACCGTTTGGCAGAACTGGGCTTTTTTGAGTCCGATAACCGATTTGAATTGATTCGCGGAGAAATTATCAAAATGGCTGCTAAAGGTAGGCTTGACTCGGTTTGTAACTCGCTGTTATTTGGAGAATTGTACGTGTTGATGGCAAGACGTGCTTGCGTGCGCGGTCAGGAACCGATTATTTTGTCTGATGATAGCGAACCTGAGCCTGATGTTGTGATTGCCCGCAATCGCTCTGACAATTATGTATCTTCTCACCCTCTAGCTGCTGATATTTTGTTGGTAATTGAGGTTTCCGATTCTACATTGAAGTACGATCGCAGAACTAAATTATCTCTCTACGCTGAATCGGGAATTGCTGATTATTGGATATTTGATTTGGTAGATATTCAACTAGAAATGCACAGCGAACCTTATCAAAAACAAAGAGGTGGTTTCGATTATCGACTCAAACGAGTGGTTTTGCCGAATGAGGTTGTGGTAATTCCAGGTTTTCCAGAGTTGTCTCTCGATTTATCTGCGGTATTTGGGCCGCAGATCGGTGCGTGAAGCCGCGAGATCGCCCTGGATTCATGGTACGATCCAAAAGTGCGATGGCGAAGCCCCGGCTTGCGCCTACGAACTCCTCAGCAAAATACCGCCATGACCGCTGAAAATCTCACCTCGCCAGACCAAAACATCAAGCTATCCGGTATCAGCGAGCAAACCTACGAAACCTTGCTCGCCGAATTCAGTAACCGGTCACTGCGCCTGAAATATAGTAGCGGCAATCTCGAAATTCTGGAACCTTCACCACAACACCAATTTTACCAAACAATCATCGCTAGATTTGTGGAAACCCTAGCTGAAGAATTGGGACTAAAAATTACAGCCGTCGGTTCCACAACTTTCAAGCGACCAGAGCTCAGCAGTGCCGAACCCTATCAATGTTTTTACATCCAAAATTTCTGTACAATTACAGGCAAAACAAGCATTGACACGAGTGAAAATCGGCCACCCGATTTAGTAGTGGAACTTGATATCACGAGTTTTTCGGAAAATAGCTTGCAAGTTTATGCCGATGTCGGCGTGCCGGAAGTTTGGATTTACAATGGAGAACGGCTGATTATCAATATACTAGAAAACTCAGCATACGTTTTGTGCGATCGCAGTTTAGTATTCCCCACTGTACATATTTTAGAAATAGTCGAGTTTTTGCAACAGGCGGAAACAATGGATTATTTAGAATTAGTCACAGCATTTCGGAATTGGGTAAAAAACCAAATACTACCAACAATCAATTAACTAAGGGCGAACGCGCACATCAAAAACGACTGAAAAAATCTCGCAATTATCACAAATAAAAAATGGCCAGTTTGTGATAAATTAGAAATAATCACCGATCAAAATCTCCATCACAGTCTGGCAGAGCCAGCAATTCTACCGATATGCGATCGCTAGAGTCTCACAACAAATACCCAGATTGCTTGTGGATGCAACTAGAAGCAATTCCAGTCCCATCCGTTGCAGCCCAAACCCAGCAGCTCGACATTCACTTGAGCCTCAATTTTAACGAGCATTGGGAACCGCTGCTCGGCGGCCGTGTCAAATTTGGTCTGCAAGGCGGGACGCTGAAGCTAAATCTGGAAAACTGCGAAATTCCTGTAGCATCGCGTCAATTAGTCGGTGATTTCATGCTGTCATCAATCGAAAGCAGTACAGAAGTTTTGTTGAGCGAAAGTCAGCGTGCAAATTCGGAAAAAATAGACGAAACAGACTGCACGTTGTGTCACGTTTCCACAGTTGGCGACGATACAAAGCCTGCTTGGATTTTTTCATTAAAACGAGGCAAGCCAGTATTAAAAGGTTTGCTCAAAAGTGCTAAGCTGGGAGAATTTGCCGCGAAACAATTGCGAATATCAGCGGTTTTTGAAGTTGCGAAAGAAGATATTTATCTTACAGATGCCGAAGGTTTGTGGCCGCACGATATCACGCCAAATCAACATTCGGTTTTGGAAAGAATCTTGACTGTATATTTGCAAGCAAATAAACTGCAACCAGCTCTGAGTTGGGCGCTTTTGTCTTACAATTTGCCTGCGGTGGAACCGCCCGAGGTGGAAATTGTCGCGCCAGCCGAAGCTCGATTGCAGGAAATGGTCGATCGCATTATAGCTGCTGAAACCGACGATTTTGCAGAACTGGCAAAAATAGCCAATCTCAATCCCGCACAGGATTTCGCAGGTGGTAGCTTGCGCGGGACGAGTTTAAGCGCAGTGGATTTTAGCAGCGCCAATCTCCCGGCGGCAAACTTCCGGGGTGCAAACTTAGACGATGCCGATTTCAGCGACGCCAACCTGCAAAATGCCAAATTTGGCGGTGCAGATTTGAGTGGCGCTTTCCTAGGAAATGCCGATTTGAGCGGCGCAGATTTGTACCGCGCCAGTCTGGCTTTAGCAAATCTTAGCGGTGCCGATTTGAGCGGCGCAAATCTGCTCGAAGTGAACCTAACAAATGCTAATTTCAGCGGTGCGAATGTGGAGTCAGCGAGGTTTGGGAATAACTCGGGACTGGCGGAGGATGTGAAGCTAAGTTTACAGCAGCGTGGAGCAATTTTTGAGGAGGATATATAGTAATTTTCCAGTTGTGAGATGCCAAAATTTAATAGTGCCATCCGGGCCGCTCAAACTGTGATTTTTTTGAATTTATAATTGATCTACCATTTAATAAATTTAATCTCGATCGGTCAGTAAATGCGTAATAAAATCATCTGAAGTCAGATAATTGTCTTATTTAATCTGAATTAAATAAGACGGAGAAATTACTACTTCCCGCAACTTATTGAGCGGATATAGCAAGTCTAAATGATTCACAAAATTTTATTAAATACAATAGTTGTGGATTA
>NZ_JAUBOJ010000099.1:0-18891 GCF_036700185.1 Microcoleus sp. BM001215392
TTTTCTCCCCGACTGACTGAATGCGGCCTAACCTGCCGTTAACATCTTCGCGATCTGGCGCGTACACGGATACTAAGGAGCCAATTTTGAGCGTCAGGTGGTGGGCGATAGTAGGTTGCTTTTCAGGTTTCACCTTCCGACATCGCCCCTGTAAAGTTTTGGCAACTTGAGCCGGACGACTGCGAGCATCCGAAGCCAAAGCAAGGACTTCCTTCTTTGTCAGCCCCGCAGAACGAGTCAGTATTTTCCACTTCACATCTTCTCCTCCAAGAGAACTGAGGGCATCCACAGCTTGAGTAAATTTGGCATCCCGGTAAATTGTTCTGGGACAAGTTTTGAACTGTTCTCCCAGTTCTCGCGCTGTTTTATCTGTCAAACTGTCATTTTGACAGTTTGCCGAACGCTTGCCCCCGCGAGATTGCTTGGTCAGTTCGTACCAAGTGCCACGCAGGTAACTAACAGATTCGGATGTCAGGCTGCGTCGCCCCAGTTGATTGGCGATCGTCCAGACTTTGACTGCGTTCCGGCTGTCAAAAGATATCTCTACAATTTGGTAGGGTATGCCGTGTGCGGTACAAATATCATATCGGTTGTGGCCGTCGAGGAGAAGCTTTTCCTCCGCCCAAACTACTAACGGGTCGCGACATCCCTCGGACAGAAGGCTGGCTTGCAGGGCGGCTTTTTCGCCCTTACTCAGAGGAGGGATGAGAGATTGGAATTCAGCGTCTATGCGCAGTGGTTTCGCAACGGAGGAGGTGCACCCTTCAACACCCCCTGGCAAAACAATTAATGCTTGTCGTTCCCGATCGTGATCGTCTGCTCCTGATTGCATTTGACCCATTCCTAGCTCGCTTGTTGAATGCAATTCGCACCCGCACTGATTCCTGTACTCCGCTTGTGGCGAAGCGCGGGCAGAATTTTCCTTGAATAATTCAACGATAGCATAGTGAACGTCGAAAATTGTCAATAAAGTGCGAAAATAATTAAAAAAGGAAATGCGATCGACGCCATGCCACCCAAGAAAGGAATTCACCCCCATCCGAACTCATTAGCCAACCTCAACCGATCTGGTGGGCAATCTCGCTATGAAGAGCCCAAGAAGCAAAGAAATATTCAGGTAACGTCGGTAGGGTGGGAGGGAATTCGCGCGATCGCAATTGAACGGGGATTGAGCCTCAACGAATTGATCGAACAGATTGGCCGGGGTTTGATTCCCCTTGCTGAAACCAAGGAAAACCATTCAAAGTTGAAATACTGATGCTACATTAACGGACGATCCGGCAAACAGAGTTTACTTTCCCCTAATTCACGATTGTAGGCATATTAATCGCAGAGTCGCGTGTAAGCTACCAGAAAATTATTGACCTCGTAATTATTCGCACTTTAGCTAATCGCTGTGGTGAGAATCTGCGACAAGTAATGCGTAACTCCAAGAAAACCACGGCGGAACCGTGGTTTTTTGTCCGAGGTCAATACTTCCTGGAAAATATTAACGAACCAAACAAATATTTAACTCTATTTTTCACGCTTTTTGAAAAAATAGATATATCTTTTGGTCGATCGCTAAAACAGTCCCCCTTGGGTTAAAAAGGTAAAAAGCAATTAATTATTTGAGCTTTTGACGGCGGCCAAATAATTAACTGCGATACCAATCATTCATGTTTGATACTAAAATACCAATCATTCATGTTTGATATGAATCATTCATGCGTAAAAATATGGCATTATCCGCAAAAAAATTAGTAGCTAGCGTAGACTTCGGAGGCTGTGGGGTGAAGTCAGTAATGAGTTCGTCCAAAGGTGCCAAATTGACTTCAAGCTATATGGAACCCTATGCAGTATCGGTGCCACATTCCAGCGCTGCCGAGTTGCAGGTATCCTTGAAGCTATCTGACCCCGAAAACTGCTGCTGGGTTGGCTGGAACGGTCAGTACGTGGCACTGGGATACTTGGCAGGAACGCACTTTTTGGGAAAGGAGCGATTGGCAGAAGCAAAGGTTGCTACGGCAGTATACAAAGTTTTGGGGATGCTGTGGGTGGCTTCTGAGAGGTTGCAGTTGGGTTCTCAATTTGAGGCTTCTCTGTCGCTGCTGCTTCCAGCTAACGAAATGCACTCGAAATTAGCGCTAGCCGAAAGGATAAAAGAAGTAGCTAAGAATTTTGTGACACCGACAGGAGAAATTCAAGTAAACGTTAGTACAGTACGCTGTTTGCCAGAAGGTGCGGGGATATTTTACTTGCTAGCAGCTCGGATGCCAAATGAGTTGAGAAAGTCGGACATTGCAATAGCGATGTTAGGGTATCGAAACGCATCAATATTAGTATCGAGGCGAGGAACTTTAGAAGTAATTTCTACTTCAAATTTGGGATTTCACGCACTGATTAGAGAGGTGTCCAAGCGAACCAATAACACGTATCCTGAAGAACTGGTTTCAGTGGTAGCTGCTGGGGGATGGGCAGGTAACAAGCTGAGCTTTGAACTGTCGGCAGCCGTTAAGGAAGCGCAACCGCTTTACTTTGGAGTGCTGGAAAATTGGCTGAAAAATTCGATACCCAAAAGTAGCAAGCAACTTGTATTTTGTGGCGGGACAGCCGATTATTTAAAGTTAAAATTAGAGGAGACTTTTGTCACAAGTTTTAAGCTGATTTGGCACGCAGGCGAAAGTTTGCCTCATTCTTTAGATAGTTTTGAGTTGGGTAACAGGTTGCTGGATGCTTACGGTGTTTACTTAGCAGAAACCGCTGTCGCAGGAGAGTTATCAGTTAACCGTTAAATTATTGACAGTCCTGGAGGCATTGAGATGTTAATTATGTCATTCACGTTTGGTTTTCTTTCACTGCGTTATGTAAGTAGACTCCGAATCTCAAATCCTAGTGGGACTTAGACAAAAACCGAGGCAAAAATGGCTTCAAACTTAGATGGAGAAACACTTTTAGCTCAATTAGATATAAATCTTGTATTGAAAAGGGTTTCAGCCGTTTTGAGGTTATCGACCGTTTTGAGGTCATCGATTTTTTGGATTTATATCGTTTCCGGTTGTATCGGAATGATTTAACCTTTCTAGGACACAGAGAACGCAGAGGAGAACCCAGAGAGATGAATAATTTTTATGAATTGCAGATTTGATACCCAGAATGGTTTTCAGCCACTTCAAAGGCTAGAAAATGTCTAAATGTCACTAGCAAAAGTGTCGATAGTGCGTAAGTCCTAATTGATTTATAGGAAGGAGCAAAAACCGTGGAGAACATTGAGAAAAATCAGGAGCCGGAGCAAAAATTAACCCGTAGTTCAACTACAGCATACACTCAAATAACCGTGAAACTGAGAGGTTTAGAGGGCACATCCGACCGCGAGATTTTGGAGTTATTCTCTGGCGTTGACGAAAAGGAGATTGCAGAAATCTATGTTTGGCCGGCCTTGAGATTAATATGGAAACTGCGTGCCAAGGAAGTTGCAGGTTGCCGCGATGACCGAAAATTAAAAGAGTGCGCTGAGTGGATGCGGCGAGAACTCAGGGAGGTGGACAGTCTTGCTAGTTCGTATTTAGAAGAAGCACCCCTCACCTCAATTAGTGCGGGCGATTATAAACAATTAGTTTTGTCGTGTTTTGAGGTTTTAAAAAGAATGTCTGGTTCCGGTAGTTCCGTTGCAATGGCAGATATTTCAGTAGGTCAAAGATATGCAGAAGAGTCTTTATCGGAGAATCAGATATCGGAAGAAGAATCTCGGATTATGGCGTTGAAGTCGCTCCAAAATCTGAGCGATAGCTTTTAAAACGTTCGAGTTAACAGCGATTTCAGCAATCAGTTTATTGCATTCAATCAAGAAGTCGTTCCTAAAGGGTGCATCTCAGTTTTGCATAAACACCAATATCAGCGGCTGAAATCCTTATTATCTTGTATACATTTACAAATGTGAGGTGCACCCTTCCCAAACCTGAGCGATAGCTTTAAAAAAGTTAAAAGTTAACAGCAATTTTAGTAATCAGTTTCTTACATTCAATCAAGAAGTCGTTCCCAAACCTGAGCGATAGGTTTAAAAAGGTTGAAAGTTAACAGCGATTTCAGCAATCAGTTTATTGCATTCAATCAAGTAGTCGCTCCAAAATCTGAGCGATAGCTTTGAAAACGTTTGAGTTAACAGCGATTTTAGCAAGAAATTTCTTACATTCAATCAAGTAGTCGCTCCAAAATCTGAGCGATAACTTTAAAAAGGTTGAAGCTTAACAGCGATTTGAGCAATCAGTTTCTGATATTAAATCAAAAAGATGGCTAGAAAAAAACAAGAATTAGGAGACGCTATGGATGCAGAGAACGGAACCATAGGTTTTGCTGCTGACGGCGAATACAACTACGGTTTAGATGGAACTCAAAATGGACAAGAAGGTGTAGCAGTCGCAGATTCCCAACAGTTATTATCGCTTCCAGAACAGGCACACTGGGTACATTTTTGGGGAGGAGAATCTGGCGGGGTGGGTAAGTCAACCTGCTGTCGCTTGATGGTGCATTATTTGAGCGAGAAATTGAAAAGAGAAGATTTTTGTGCCATCGACTGCGATCGTACAAAACCTGATGTTTCTAATTGGTACGGCGGACAGTTGGGGGAGCGGTGTATTACCAGTTTGTTTTCAGAATCAGAAGAACTTTCTTCCGAAGCGGATGCAATTATTGAGAAAGCGATGGTGCAAGATGCGATCGTAAATTTGCCAGCTCAGGCATTCGACTCTTTTAAAGAGTGGGCCCGCCGCAATGCTCTTGCAGATGTGGTAAAAGAACTCGGAATAGTGCCGGTGATGTGGTTTGTTTCCGACGGGACGCCTTCCTCTTTAGCGCTTTTTGCTGATTCAATGCGCGAGTTTGGTTCTTGGATGCGACACGTTTGGGTGCGTAACTACGGCCGGGAGAAAAGCGAAGTGGCTTGGCAGGCTTTGGAACAGCGGGAAGCTTTTATGAAGCTCAAACCCCAAAAAACTCCTTTGCTGTACGCTTCAGTTGAAATGGAAATTGCGGGGGTTTCTAATTTCGATGGAGCAGGTGTATCTAGATTTTTCATTATGAATGTACCGGCGATGTACGCGCCAGATCGAAAACTTTTTGAGGAAGAACAGAAGCCTTTAAAAATAGTAGCAGAGACTATGAGGTCTGGAAAACCCTTATTTAGTATTAGAAGCCGAAAGTTTTTGGAAGATGTCTGCACTCAATTTGACATAGTGATGACTCATATGGGAGCCAAGAATGAAAAATTTTAGCCTTAAATTGTGCTTGTAGAATGCTAAATTATCAACTTTTAATAAAGAGCAGAAAAATAAAAAATTTTAGCTTTGAATTGTGATTGTGGGAGGTTAAAGTATCAACTTTTAATCCAGGAGTCCGAAATGAAAACTTTAGCTTTAAATTGTGCTGGTGAGATGCTAAATTATCAACCTTTAATCAAGGAGCAAAAAAAGGAAAACTTTAGCTTTAAATTGTGCGATTCTGCAAAGCCTTTTCTGCATTTTGTAGGAGGAGAAAGCGACGGCAGTGGTAAGTCTGTTGTTGCGAAGCTTCTGGCTGAGTGGATTCCAAGCTGCGCGCTATTTGACGCGGGGAGAGGTAGCAATTTGAAGAAGCTTTTTAAATCTAAATGCGAAACTATGGAACCTCCTCCCTGCGATGATTTGGATTGGGCTTGTGAAGCACTGGAATTAGTGCGTCAGGGGCGTTCAGCAGTTATCGATTTACCGGGTAGACGAGGGAGTGAATTTGCCCGCTGGGCTGCATCCAACAGCGTCGGTAGTGCTGCTTCGGAGAACGGGTGGGGTATTTTCCTGTGGTGGGTTTGTGACGGTACGGTTGAGTCTAAATCAGCCCTGCAAAAATCTTTGGAGCTAACTGGAGGCGAATTGGTACATATTTTAGTACGCAATTTACATTTTGAGAATTATTGGTCTGGCTCTCGTAGTAAGTGGGAATGGTGCGGCGAAGATTGGTTTTTGGAACGGGAAGAAGCAGGCAATTTGAAGTCGATCGATCTGCCAAAACTGACTGCCGGACACATGAATTGGATTTCCCGCACGGACGTTACTTTTTTGAACGCACTTTCTGCAAAAGATGCGATCGGTAATTTTGAATTTTATGCAAAAACGCGATCGGCTGTATTTCGATTCGTAAGAGCTAGTTTTGAGCAATTATCGAGTTGCAATGAAAGTTGAAAGTTGAAAGTTGAAAGTTGAAAGTTGAAAGTTGACAGTTGACAGTTGAACGTCTGGTTTTTAGGAAGTAATTTAAACAGTTGAAAATTGATAGATATTTGATAGTTGGGTTTTTAGGATTAAATTTAAACAATTAATAGTTGATATGGTGGCTTTTAGGATAAAGATTAAAATATTTGATAGTTAACAGTTGACAACTTTTTAATTGTAAAGGAGAATGTAAGAAGGTGAAAAAAACAGAGTTAGATATAGAAGATTTTGACAGCGACCCAGAACTAGATTCCGGTAAAACCGCAGTTTTGGATTACGAAAAAATTCGGGAAATAGTTCAGTGGTTTGCCCCAGAGAATATACCGACTAGCGTGGAAGAGTTTAAAAAAGATGTAGTAGAAGAACTTTCTAAGAACCACGATGTTTCTCCGAACGATCCCGAATTTGACACTCTTCTGAGAATGCAGAGGTTGGAACTTCTTTTGCGATTGCTTCCATCTATATTTGATGGAGTATTTTTCAATTGGCTTGAGCGGGTTAATAGCATTACGAAAGAGCAGTCAGAGTGGCTGTTTGAGGTGAAAGCTGTAGCTGAGCAGTACGCGCTCAAGGCAAATGCTTCGGCACTTGAACCGTTATCTAAACCAGATGGGACTTTTTTTGCTTCAGAAGTTACTCGAAGTGGGAAAATATTAGATTTAAAATTTCTGCTAGCAGCCGGGTTGTTTTCACTGCTTACATTTGTAGGAGGTTATCAGTTAGCTTTATCGAATTGCCAGTCTCATTTAACATTACCGCAGCAGAAAACAACGAAGTAATTTAACAACAACAAAAGAGGATGGTTAATATGCCGACAAGAAAAGCAAAGATAGCAGAAAAAGAAGTAGTAGCAGAGCTGCCAAGAGCAGATTTATCTCAACCAGTTACTGCGGTCGCGGAGGATTCATCTAAGGCTGTGTATTTGGTAGATTTGATGTCAAAATCAAATCAAAAAGCCTTGTTTGGAGAAAAAGGCGATCGCCCAAACGATATTGCCTTAGCGGCAGTAGTAAACGACGCTAAAGGAGTACAGAAAGCCGCTACAGAGGCTGGGTACGAAGTAAAAGGTTCAGTTGATACAATAGGGCGCGTCGCAATGAAATCGCTGGGCGTCAGTGCAGAACCCGGTACAGCACCGGCTGTTTTCAAAAGTCAGCACGGTGACAGTGCTAGTAGGTTAGATTCGGCGAAATCGATGGTGAAAGAAGACCCTACACCGGCGACTACCATTGACATTCATTTAAAGGTTAAAGAATCGGCTCCTCAAGCATACGAGGCGGTGTGTCCGGCACCTTTGAAGCAGCAGCATTCTGAAGTATATTCGATTCGGAGAATCAATAAGGAAATTCAAGAACAATCTTGGAAATCGTCATCCGAGGATGCTTATGCTCTTGGCTCAATTAAACCGATTCAAGACTTATATCAATCTGAAGCGACTGCGAGATTTACCAGGATAAAAGAAGAGGTTCAACCGAAGATTGATGGCATTTCATTGAACAGTTTTGTAGAGTGGGCTGCGGACGCTCAGAAGCTGCATCGTAGTTCAGAATATCAAGACCGGGTTCAGAATGCTGGCAGAATGAAAGTAACGGGTGATCTACTTGATACGAAGACTTTATCAGAGTCTTTGAAACAGTATGAAGCAAGCATTCAGCAAGCGGACAACGGTAAAGTTCATTTAAAAAATGAGCGGATAGAAAGCCGTCCGACACCTGCTGCTGTCCGAGAATATAAGGAGGAAATGAAAGCTGTTCATTACGAGTCGATGCCAAAACAGTGGGATGTTGTCCAGCAGTATATGGAAAAAGACCGGGAATCTGCTTCTAAGCTCCAGGCATTACCTGCTAAGAGCAAAAATTCTTCGGAATTGGGAGGTTGATTATAAGTTTGTGTTGATTTTTTTCGATTTCAATTTCGATTTCAATTTCAAGGTTAAAATTAGGAGTTTTTATGGTATTAGATGTTGTTTCAGCAAAAAACACCTTGAGGGACATTAGGGATTTGTTGATGCCTCAAGACATTCCAGAATATGCGGTTTATTGCGTTCGTGGTGTACCGTCTTATAAATTTTGTCCCAGTCTACCAGGCGATGACGGATTTTGGGTTGTAGGTGGAGAAGAGCGGAACGATTTAATGAACCAATCAGAAATTAAGCAGTTGTGGGAATTTGAAGAAGCCATGATTTTTGATGGTGAACTGGTTTACGGCGTGAAAGAAGGTCAAGTAGTTGAAAGCAAGTATTTATTGCTACGACAGAACTTTTTAGAAGTGATTTGATTTTTATCTTAGCCACACTCTTTGAGAAAAAAGGAAACGTGCAATCATTGCACGTTTCCTCCATTATGCTGTTAACTAAGTTTAGTATTCGGACGGTAATAGCAAAGTGGTGTCGCACAACCACAGCTTAATTTCGTCTAGCGGGAAGTCTGAAAACTCTATTTCTTGGCTGTAGGCGGGTGGTGTTTCTGAATCCTCCTTACAAATCAGCAAAAATTCACATTCCTGCTGTCTTGTGAGTTCCCAGATTTGGAATCCTTTGAGCATTTCATTGCCAGATTTTTTGATGTCTGGTTGGTATGAGGCAATTGCGTCGATTAACCAAGTACATTCTGCTTCTCGAACGAGGAACATGACACCTTCCGTTAGTTCGATCGTCGTCTGAATTAGCCGATGGGTGTACAATGTTTCGCTACCGCAAAAGCCCGGTAGTAACTCAAGCAGTTCTTCTTTTGTTTTCATGTGTTTGAGTTGTGATTTATCAAAAACTAGGCGCGAAGCGCTGTTATGATTAGGTTGTAAAAAAAAAGAGAATTAGTTGACTATGAAGTTATAATTCTCTTTGTTAACATTTATCGTCAGTTTTTTTTAGTCTTTCAGAACCCTAATGGTTCAATGTGGTAAGACTCTTGGCAAGTGCAATGGAGCTTTTGAAGGCGTTCTAACTCTTCAATTTTTGCAGTTGTTAGGTGGGTTAAAGTCAGCTTGAGGTGGCTGATTAAACTTGATAAAGCCTCTACACTTTCCGTACCGAACTTCAGGGTTACGCTGGTTTCGTTGAAGCCTTCAAATAGCGTTACTGTGTCAGGGCTAGAGCAGCAAGTAGTTAAGCTGCTGACATATACGACGTGGCTTGATGTGATTTTCATGGTATTTTTTAGCTTGCGAATGCGAATTTGTGCTGTTACTGGCGCGGAGCGCTTGCAAGCCTTGATTGACGAGAAAACCACTTGGTAAAATTACTACAATCTACTAATTTCCATCCTACCTGGGCGCAAATTTGGTGGGCATTTTGAAGTTCTTCTTCAGTGAGATTTTTGTATTTTTGTGCTTGACCATTTTTTGTGAACAAATAAGTTTGGTAAAAGTGACCAACTTTTGCGTAACCTACTGTTTTAGTGATTGTTTCTGGCTTCAGTAAAAAGTCAGGGCAGTGCCAGACTTTCACTTCTAGTTGACAAGTATTGATTCTTTTTGATTGGCGGATTTGGCAATCACCCCATCCGTGAGTTATTAGCAGCTTCATGAATTTTTCCGCTGCTGCTTCTGAATCAAATCCGAAATAGGCAGTTTGTCTTGTTCCTTGAGGATTGATTATTTCGCCGGACTTTTTAGAGTGAAGGACAAATTTCCATCCTTCATTGAGAAAAGTTATTTGTGGGAAAAATTCTGCCATTTTTTTAGTTCTGAGCTGAGTTCAATTACACAGCGCAGAGCGCCAACTACATAAGGCGGGTATTTATATTCTACTGGTTGAGCTTACAGCAATATTATCGCAAATTATTTAATAACTTATCTAACAACTTATTATTTAATATGTATAAGTTATAAACTCGGAGAGTATTGAAAAAAAAATCCCCAAATGGGGATTTTTCCTAAACTCATCTAAAATGGAATGTGAGTATATTCACTCTCGTCTAGTTCCATCTCAGTTTGAAAGCTACTCTCAAACGAAGTCAGTTCTGCTTCCGATTGCTGTTTAGAAACAGGTTTTGATTTGGACTGCGGTTGAAATTCCGGTTTCATTTTACCCTGGCTTTTTGCAGTTAGTTTTGATGCAATTTCCGGTTTGGCTTGAGTTTCTGGCTGTGGTTCGGTGTTGATTTCCGCTATTTCCGCGTCTTCTATATTGAAGACAGGAATATTTTCTTCAATTGTGATGTATCCTTTACAGGTACACAAAATTTTGTCAGTATTTTGAGACTCAATGAGTTCGGCAGACAGATTTTTGGCAGAGAATGGAATGCTAGCAAATTCCATGTCTTCCCGACCGCGAAACTCAAAAATTCCAGTGCCTGTAACAAGGCTATTCTCGCCTTGTTGTCTGAAGTCATACTCGTCATCTTTTATGACTATCAGAGATAGCGTGCAAGTTTGCATCATGAGAGTTTCTCCTGTGTTTATGTGGTTGCTTGCTAATATTCGATGCCGCGATACCAAATTTACATAAAGCTGCATAGAATCGCAGGGTAACAAAATCGAAACCTGGCTTTGTTTTCAGCTTGTCTATGTTCTATGCAGCTTCATGCTTGATAACGTAGTCAGTAAAGAGTTAGAATGGTCAACTATGGACTTGATTTTCAAGCCCCCACTCGAATATTTAATTTAGTGGTGGGTAGTTGACCATTCCAGTGCGATCGCTGTTACGGAGAGAATTGCCTATCACACATAAAGATTCATTGGCTGTTTATCTAATTTACAGCCAACAAACCCGACATATTCAGCACTTTTTCTGACCAAAGTCTTCCTTCTTCTCCAACTCTATTTCGTTTTTCCGCATCTTCCCAAATCGCAGCCCAAGAATACTGCCAGCAAGCTAACTGAATTTGCAACTCAACTAACTCAGCAGCTATTTCTATTTCTGCATCTTGAGCCGTCCATTCAATAAACAGCTTACTTTCTTGCAGCAAACCTTCAATTATTTCGCCATTAGCTACATTTTGACAGCGAGACTTAATTCGTGCCAGATTTGACGCTAAATTTCCCAAGCGAATTGGTAGTTCGTCTTGCAAATAGCGTTCTTTTAAAGCATTCCAATCTCTCATAACCCTCCTAATAACTGTTGAACAATTCGAGCAACTTGTTGTCTAATTATCGGATCTTGAATTTCCATCGAACGATTGTTTTGGCGGGGACGGATATTGATTAAAGATTCGTATCCTACTTCTTGTGTAAGCGGATACCAATCTGCTCCCCAAATATCTACTTGCTTGCTCCCATTTTCGAGCAAGACAGCTTCGCAATCAGCGTGAAGTTCTCCACCTCCTGCCAAAATTCCCCTTTCGATATCCACTGCTAGTTTAATATAACTGCTAAGGATTTCTAACATTTCTTCAAGTTGCTCTTGAGTTGCACGCTTTTGAATCAGATTAATCATCAGTGTCTATGCTTTCGATAGTATCTTTAAATGCAGCAGGCATTTGGAGAAGCAATATGCTATCCCAATATGCGTTCGCATAGCGTGCCGGAGGCATTCGCAGTTTCATTCTTTCCTAGTCAGACTCCAGAAACAGCACACCATAATACAGCATATTCCAGGTTCATGAAGTACAGTAGCAAAATTCTCGATCGACTAACTACGTAGATTGACAAAATTGCGCGTACACAAATACATGGAATATGCTGTAAATTGGTATGATTAGTTAGTTTCAGCAAAGATAGATGTTAAAATACCTTTGCTGAAACAGGAGTTTTGCCGTTGTGGTTGTAGGCAATTTTTCCGAAAGAGTTGACTTTGGGAAGAGTTGCGCTTTGTGTTTCTCGATCGCGTTTTTCTAGGAGAGTTACCCGCTGGATTTTTACAACCAGTTTTGAATGAAATTCGCCGTTGTGTCCCGTCCAGCTTTCGACGGTTACTTGACCTTCGACACCGACGAGACTGCCTTTTCTGGTGTAATTGGTAAGTACCTCACCTGTTTTTCCCCAAGCTTCAATGGAAAACCAGTCAGTTTCATCAGACATCTTTCTCTTGATGGCAAGAGAAGATTTTGTCACGGATGCTCCAGATTGAAAGTAGGTGATTTCTGGATCTCGACCGAGGCGACCTACAAGCATAATTGTGTTCATGCAAATTCCTCTTTAATGGTTGTAAATTTTGCGCGTAGCGCTCTTATTTATTAATTTATTTTAATTCAATACCGTTAACTTTTATTAAGGATGTCATTTCAACACAAAATTAGTGCTAAGCATGGTAAAATCTCATAATAAAATGTGGTGCAGCTTAAGCTTGTTAATTTTCAATCTCCAGAACTTCTTGATTGCCAAAGCAGTTCTGAAAGTAAGTGAATAAATTTACATTTCTTTATATCTTATCCAATTTTGCACGTCTCCCGACTTGAATCAGTAACGATTTGTTTCATTTTTTTATTTTCGACGCAATAAGCATTAAAAACGAAAGAAGAGTCTCGATCTAAGAATTCTGCATTGCTTTTCTTCATAACTAAATAGTTCGAGCCAGGAGCGCCCGAAACAGCACACCGTTTCTCCCTAGCGAGTGTCCTTTATGAACGAACAATCCTCCACTGCACATCAGTCGCCGTCTTCCTTTGGACAAAGTAACGGTAATGGCACAGACAAGAGTTACTATACTCCACCGCCTGCTGTGTCGTTACCGAAGGGGGGAGGAGCGATTAAAGGGATGGGTGAGAAATTTGCGGCTAATCCGGTGACTGGTACAGGTTCCATGAGTATACCAATTGCTAGCAGTCCCAGTCGATCGGGATTTGGGCCGCAGTTGTCTCTATCCTACGATTCTGGTGCTGGTAATGGCATATTTGGTTTGGGTTGGAATCTATCGCTGCCCTCAATTACCCGCAAGACAGATAAAGGTTTACCGCGCTATTGGGATTTAGAAGAGTCCGATATTTTCATTCTTTCTGGTGCAGAAGATTTGGTTCCTGTACTCAAAGATGGCACAGTAGATGAAACGCTGCAAAATGGCTACCGAATTCGCAAATATCGTCCCCGAATTGAAGGGTTGTTTGCTCGAATTGAACGGTGGACAAAATTAGATTTAGGAGAAACGCACTGGCGATCGGTCTCCAAAGACAATATTACCACATTGTATGGTAAAACTGCCGAAAGTCGGATTGCCGATCCGATCGATAAAACCCGTATTTTTAGCTGGCTAATTTGCGAAAGTTATGATGATAAGGGCAATGCGATTCGCTATGAATATAAATCGGAAGATAAAGACAATTCAGTAGGGATTAATACTGCACAGGCACATGAGCGGAATCGGACTCCGGAGAGTCGATCTACCAATCGCTACCTGAAGCGAATCAAATATGGGAATCGCATTCCTTATCAATCAGGTAAAGATCTGGCTGTGCGATCGGATTGGATGTTTGAGGTGGTGTTTGACTATGGGGAACACGATCTAATCAATCCCATCCCCAATGAATTAGGGCAATGGACTGTTGAGACTGTTCGTAACGATCCGTTTTCGTCTTATCGATCTGGTTTTGAAGTTCGGACTTATCGATTATGTCGGCGGGTGTTGATGTTCCATCACTTCCCAGATGAGGTCAATGTAGGGCAGGGTTGTTTAGTGCGATCGACTGATTTCACCTATTCCTATTCTTCAGAACAAAATCTCACTAATGTTAGCCATCCTATTTACTCATTATTACTTTCAGTCAAACAGACAGGATACAAACGAAATTCTGAAGATGGGTATATTCAGAAATCTTTGCCGACGCTGGAATTTACTTACAGCGAAGCCAATATTGACGAGGCGGTGCGGGAAGTCGATCGCACCAGCTTAGAAAATCTGCCTCAAGGACTCGATGGAACGCGATATCAGTGGGTAGATTTAGATGGAGAAGGCTTATCGGGAATTTTGACAGAACAGGGAAATGGATGGTTTTATAAGCGTAATCTCAGCCCGGTTAATACGGTTGAAATCGATGGTGATAAGCAGATTAAAGCAAAATTTTTCCCAGTTGAATTAGTCGTTACTAAACCTGCAACTGGTTTAAATAATGGCGCACAGTTTCTTGACTTAGCAGGCGACGGGCAACTCGATTTGGTGACTTTACGCAGTCCCAATCCCGGTTTTTATGAACGGACTCACAACGAAGATTGGGAATCATTTGTTGCCTTTAAATCTTTACCTAACATAGATTGGGATAATCCAAACTTGAAGTTTATCGACCTGAATGGGGACGGACACAGCGATATTCTGATTACAGAAGATAATTGTTTTGTTTGGCATCCATCCTTAGCCGAAGATGGGTTTGATGCGGCGGAACGGGTGTACCAACCCTGGGATGAGGAAAAGGGGCCGCGTGTGGTATTTGCCGACAGTACCCAGTCGATTTACCTGGCAGATATGTCGGGGGATGGGTTGACGGATATTGTGCGAATTCGGAATGGTGAAGTGTGTTATTGGGCAAATTTAGGATACGGGCGATTTAGCACTAAGGTAACGATGGATAATTCGCCCTGGTTTGATGCACCGGATATCTTTAATCAGCGACGGATTTTATTGGCAGATATTGATGGTTCTGGAACCACGGATATTCTCTATTTGAGTGGGGAAGGGGTACAGGTTTATTTCAATCAGTCGGGTAATAGTTGGTCGGTAAAGCGGGTATTGAAGAGTTTTCCGGCGATCGACAATGTGGCTTCGGTGACAACAGTTGACTTGTTAGGAAATGGAACAGCTTGTTTGGTGTGGTCTTCGCCATTGCCGGGGAGTGCGCCTCGTATGATGCGTTATATCGACTTGATGGGTGGGCAAAAGCCACATTTATTAATTAAAACTGCGAACAACATGGGTGCAGAAACTGTTGTCCAGTATGCGCCATCCACTAAGTTTTATTTGCAAGATAAATTGGCAGGTAAACCTTGGATTACCAAGCTGCCGTTTCCAGTTCATGTAGTGGAACGGGTGGAAACTTACGATCGCATCTCTGGCAATCGCTTCGTGACTCGTTATGCCTACCACCACGGTTATTTCGATGGTGTAGAACGGGAATTTCGTGGCTTTGGCATGGTGGAACAGTGGGATACAGAAGAAATCGGTACAATTAAACCTCAAGACACATCATCTGACAGTACCAATCTAGATGTGGCATCTTTTGTACCGCCCGTGCATACTAAGACTTGGTTTCATACAGGGGTTTTTCTAGATAGAGAGCGCATTTCTAACTTTTTTGCCAAAGAATACTATCGGGAATCGGGAGTAACTGAAACCGAATTTCAGGCAACTTTATTACCCGATACGGTACTTCCTATTGGCTTAAAATTGCCAGATAATTCTGTTCTATCTCGCAGTTTAACGATCGCGGAAGAGTACGAAGCTTGTCGATCGCTTAAAGGTCGAATTCGGCGTCAGGAAATTTATGCGATAGACGGTTTAGAAAAAAGCCAGTATCCCTACAGTGTTTCAGAACGGAATTATGAAATTTGTTGGCTGCAACCGAAGCAGGATAAGCAACACGCTGTCTTCTACACGCACGATCGCGAAACGATTGACTATCACTACGAACGGAGTTTTATCCTCGATCTAGCCGATCCTGAACCAGATATAAAGAAGAAGCGCAAGATTTTCGATCCGCGTGTGACTCATGCAATGACATTAGAAGTAGATGCGTTTGGGAATGTTTTAAAATCGGTTGCTATTGCTTGTCCTCGCCGTTCTCCTGCTTATCCAGAACAAGCAAAAACACTCATTACTTACACAGAAAATCAAGTTACCAATAAACCTGATGAACTAGATTGGTATCGCATTAGTGTGCCAATTGAGACACGCACTTACGAAATTACTGGTTTAACTTCGACAATTCCATTTGTGCTGGACTTTATCCGCAGTCAGTTGTTAAGTGCGATCGCAATAGCTTACGAAACACTTCCCACATCCGGCACGTTACAAAAGCGGTTAATCGAGCGAGTGAGAACACTTTATCGCAAAGACAGCGAAGCCAACACCACCGATCCAACCCCGTTACCGCTGGGGCAAATTGACTCTTTAGCATTGCCTTGTGAGAGCTTTAAATTGGCATTTATGCCAGGATTGCTGGCTCAGGTTTACAGCAGTAAGATCGCCTATAGTGAGTTAAATACGCTACTAAATAACGAAGGGAAATACGTACAGCAAGATAATGATTGGTGGATTCCATCGGGTCGGCAGGCGTTTGAGCCAACTAAGTTCTATTTACCTGTTAAAATCAAAGACCCGTTTGGTAATGTTTATACCAGTACCTACGACAAATATCACTTATCTGTTATTCAAACGATCGATCCGCTCAATAATACGATCGCAATTCGGAACAATTACCGCACCCTACAACCGGAACAAATTACCGATCCAAATGGTAATCGATCGCAGGCGGAGTTTGATGCTTTGGGCATGGTGGTTGCTACAGCCATCATGGGTAAGGAAAGTGAGAACAAAGGGGACTCATTTGCGAACTTTAAAGCTGACCTCACCGATGATGAAATTAAGGCTTTATTTGATACTAACGACCCGCATTCATTGGCAGCACAACATCTGGGGACGGCAACGACGCGGATTATTTATGACTTGAATCGTACTCCTGTTTGTGCAGCATCTATGGTTCGCGAAACCCATATTAATGACTTAAATGCAGGACAACAATCTAAAGTTCAACTGAGTTTCGTTTATTCCGATGGCTTTGGACGGGAGGCGCAAACTAAGGTGCAAGCAGAACCAGGCCCCCTCGATTTAAGTGTGCCGAATTCACCCATCCTAAATCCGCGCTGGGTGGGTACGGGGGCGACAATCTACAACAATAAGGGTAAACCTGTCAGGCAATACGAGCCGTTTTTCAGTCCTACGCACAAATTTGGGATTGAAAAACATGGCGTTAGCAGCACACTGTTTTACGATCCTGTTGAACGGGTTGTTGCTACGCTGCATCCGAATCATACCTACGAGAAAGTAGTTTTTGACCCGTGGCAGCAAAAAACCTACGATGTTAACGACACGGTGACTTTTGACCCCAAAACCGATCGCGATGTGAGTGCGTTTTTTACGAAATTGCCCGATGAGGATTATTTGCCCACTTGGTATCAACAGCGGATTAATCAGGCATTAGGGACTGATGAGAAAGGCGCAGCCCAAAAAGCATCAAAACACGCTGATACTCCCTCTTTTGCGTATTTAGACACGCTAGGACGCACATTTTTAACCATTGCCGATAATGGAAAAGATGCTAATGGCAATGACCGGAAATATCGCACTCATGTTGAGTTGGACATCGAAGGTAATCAACGTGCGGTAACGAATGCTCTAGAACGCATTGTCATGAAATACGATTATGATATGTTGGGCGATCGTATTCACCAGTCTAGTATGGAAGCAGGCGATCGTTGGATGCTGAATAATGTAGCAGGTAAGCCTATTCGGATGTGGGATAGTCGCAACCATATTTTGCGTACTACTTATGATGCGTTATTGCGTCCTACTCAATTATTTGTCAAGGCTGGTAATGAGCCGGAAATACTGGCTGAAAAAACGGTTTATGGTGAAGTGCAAGGCGATGTGAAAAACCATCGGGGCAGGATTTATCAACATTTTGATGGTGCCGGTGTTGCTACGAATGTGGAATTTGATTTTAAGGGAAATCTGGAACGTAGCACGCGCCAATTGGTGAAGGATTACACAAAAATTCCTAATTGGTTGGATAACCCCGTTTTAGAAACTGAAATCTTTAGCAGCAGTAGCCGTTATGATGCGTTAAATCGACCGATTCAGTTAATTGCACCTCATAGTAACAAGCAGAATCCGAAACTCAATATCACCCGCCCTGGTTACAATGAGGCGAATTTATTGGAACGGATGGATGTTTGGTTGGGAGAAACGGCTGAACCAATAGCATTACTGGTTCCGCAGGCTGCGAATTTTCATACTGTGACTAATATCGACTATAACGCCAAGGGACAGCGCACTCTAATTGAATACGGGAATGGAGCAAAAACTGAGTATACCTACGATGAAACAACCTTCCGTTTAACTCATCTTAAAACTACGCGAGGTGGTGCAGTATTTCAAGATTTGTTTTATATCTACGATCCTGTTGGCAATATTACTCGCATTCGGGATGAGGCCCAGCAAACTATCTTTTTTAAGGGACAGGTTGTCTTGCCACAATGCGATTATATTTACGATGCAATCTACCGACTGGTTGAGGCAACGGGACGGGAGCATATCGGACAAATTGGGCAGCCAGAAACCACATGGAATGACGAGTTTCGCGTGAATCTGCCGCATCCTAATGAGGGAAAGGCGATGCGGAACTATACCGAACAATATCTCTATGATGCTGTTGGTAATTTTGAGAAGTTAATCCATCAGGCGGCGAATGGTAATTGGACTCGTGCTTATGCTTATAACGAAGGGAGTTTAATTGAACCTGCTAAAAAGAGCAATCGTCTGAGTAGTACGACTGTGGGAGTACCTGAAACTTACACCTACGATGCTCACGGCAATATGACGAGTATGCCTCACTTGATGCTGATGCAGTGGAATTATAAGGATGAGTTGAGTGCGACTTCGCGGCAGGCTGTGAATGATGTGCCACCACCTGACAAAGTGCCGGAGATAACTTTCTATGTTTATGATGCTAGTGGCGAGAGGGTTCGTAAAGTTACGGTAAGGATTCAGGTCAAAAAAAATTCAGTGACGGCATCTGGTAAAATAAACGAA
>NZ_JAUBOJ010000100.1:0-18758 GCF_036700185.1 Microcoleus sp. BM001215392
TGACAACTGACAACTGACAACTGACAACTGACAACTGACAACTGACAACTGACAACTGACAACTGACTAAATTATGCAATTTATCGATCGCGCAGATGTTCAAGTCGCAGCCGGCAAAGGCGGCGACGGTATGGTAGCTTTTCGCAGAGAAAAGTATATACCGGCGGGCGGGCCAAGCGGTGGCACCGGCGGGCGGGGCGGTTCTGTGTTTATGGTGGCGGTGGAAAGCCTGCAAACGCTGCTAGATTTCCAGTACAACCGCATTTTTAAAGGCGAAAACGGCAAGAAGGGCGCCCCGAAGAATATGACTGGTGCTTCAGGAGCCGATCGCACGATCGAAGTTCCCTGCGGTACAGTAGTTTACGACGCGGAAACTCAGGCAATTTTAGCAGATTTGGTGACGCCCGGACAGACTTTTTGTGTTGCTAAAGGTGGCAAAGGCGGTTTAGGAAACAAGTGTTTTCTGACCAATTCTAACCGCGCTCCAGATTATGCGCTGCCGGGAAAAGAAGGAGAACATAAGTTTTTACGTTTGGAATTGAAGCTGTTAGCTGAAGTGGGAATTATTGGTTTGCCGAATGCGGGCAAATCGACCTTAATTTCTGCTTTGTCTGCCGCTCGTCCGAAGATTGCAGATTATCCGTTTACAACTTTAATCCCGAATTTGGGCGTAGTCAAAAAACCGACCGGCGACGGTACTGTTTTTGCTGATATTCCAGGATTAATTGCCGGGGCTCACGAAGGCGCGGGTTTGGGTTACGAGTTTTTGCGGCACATTGAACGGACTCGGTTGTTGCTGCATTTGGTAGATATTACCGATGAAGATCCGATCGCAGATTACATCACTATTCAGGAAGAATTGAAGGCTTACGGGCGGGGTTTGGGCGATCGGCCGCAGATTTTGGCTTTTAATAAGGTAGATGCGATCGATCTTGAGGATGAGGAAATCGGAAATGCGATCGCGCGATTGCAGGAAATCAGCGGTGCTCCGGTGTTGATGATTTCGGCTGTGAGTCGAGTTGGGTTGGATGAGTTGATGCACCAAGTTTGGCTGAAACTCGATGAGATGAATGAGGTTGAAGCGGAGGCGCTCTCAGCAGTGGGAGTTTTGTAGCCCGGTTCGGATTTATAGGGAATTTGCGGGAATCGGTAGGTGTTTTTTTTGAGCGGTAAATTTTTTCGGCTGTATTGCTTGCACAGCATGGGTTTGAGGTGATCGGCCGAAAAAAACGATTCGCGTAAACCCTGTAATGCTTGCTGTGATTGGTTTTGAGGGCTGTTAAAATTTTTGCCTCTTGACAAGCCGATGGCTGAAATGATAGTTTTGCGATCGACTCCCGCAACTGCACCTTGAAAACTAAATACCGTAAGCCTTTCAAACATGGGCGGCCGCAAAAACCCTAAATCCCTATCAGGGATTGAAACCTGGAATGATCGACCTGTTGCTCAAAAGTTGTTGGATGCCGCAAAAACCCTAAATCCCTATCAGGGATTGAAACCCGTCTTCCCTAGTATATTGGTAAAAGCATTTAGGCCGCAAAAACCCTAAATCCCTATCAGGGATTGAAACCTCACAAAGAGGTCGTAGATACTGCTTTAAAGTAGCCGCAAAAACCCTAAATCCCTATCAGGGATTGAAACCTGAGAATAGAATCACATTCATCAAAGAACAAGACGCACGCCGCAAAAACCCTAAATCCCTATCAGGGATTGAAACGGCACATTTGCCATCAGTTGAGAGTCGAGACAAGCCGCAAAAACCCTAAATCCCTATCAGGGATTGAAACTTGAACAGCATGGGCAGTGAGAAGCGGTTGGCTCCGCCGCAAAAACCCTAAATCCCTATCAGGGATTGAAACTCAACATTGCCGAAGATATTCGGGGCCCAAAAACCGCCGCAAAAACCCTAAATCCCTATCAGGGATTGAAACCATCAAGACTACACTGATAGACATTCAGCATTTGCCGCAAAAACCCTAAATCCCTATCAGGGATTGAAACTTAAGATTGGCATAGAGCACTAACCGATCCAAAGCCGCAAAAACCCTAAATCCCTATCAGGGATTGAAACACAAGGAAAAACAGCACCACGCGAATCGACAAAGTATTTAAGCCGCAAAAACCCTAAATCCCTATCAGGGATTGAAACTCTGCACTACCCGAATCGGAAGCAGAAAGGAATTCCGCCGCAAAAACCCTAAATCCCTATCAGGGATTGAAACCAAGTGGATGACCAATCACCTCAAAGACTACCGCGCCGCAAAAACCCTAAATCCCTATCAGGGATTGAAACTTTGGACTTCGACACCAAATTGCTCAATTCAGTCGCCGCAAAAACCCTAAATCCCTATCAGGGATTGAAACGCTGGATTAATTAGTACGCCCTTAACTTTGCAGAGCCGGCCGCAAAAACCCTAAATCCCTATCAGGGATTGAAACTAGAACTTTTCTGTAGAGGGCGCCGCCGCAATGTTGGGCCGCAAAAACCCTAAATCCCTATCAGGGATTGAAACGAAACTTTTTTTCTTGCCGGGGCCGCTAGCGGCGGAAGCCGCAAAAACCCTAAATCCCTATCAGGGATTGAAACATTAACGTTAGCCGCCGATTGCATCATCTTCGAGCCGCAAAAACCCTAAATCCCTATCAGGGATTGAAACGCAAGGAATTGAGCCTGCTACAGGCCTTTTCACTTGCGCCGCAAAAACCCTAAATCCCTATCAGGGATTGAAACAGACGAATTCAAGGTAAGCTGTTGACATGATTTGCCGCAAAAACCCTAAATCCCTATCAGGGATTGAAACTGAAGTAGTAGTTTGTTTGCTTGACCCTTTTAAGCCGCAAAAACCCTAAATCCCTATCAGGGATTGAAACGCATCAGACCCAATGTTACACCGCCAATTTTAATACGCCGCAAAAACCCTAAATCCCTATCAGGGATTGAAACCGAATACGAAGATGATTGGAACGATGACATTTCCGAAGCCGCAAAAACCCTAAATCCCTATCAGGGATTGAAACCTTTATCCGCCCGTTGCACATCCATCCCTGAAATTCCTGCCGCAAAAACCCTAAATCCCTATCAGGGATTGAAACGGTAGAGCAAGAACAATGCGACTATGACGGACAAGCCGCAAAAACCCTAAATCCCTATCAGGGATTGAAACAAACACTAAGGCATCGTCACCTTTGGTGTTGATAGTGCCGCAAAAACCCTAAATCCCTATCAGGGATTGAAACATTTGCTGATTCGTAAAACTGACGCGCTGATCGTTCGCGCCGCAAAAACCCTAAATCCCTATCAGGGATTGAAACGCTCTATTGGTCTTGGTTGCTTGCGTTTTTTGACTGGCCGCAAAAACCCTAAATCCCTATCAGGGATTGAAACCAGATTGGAACCAAGATGACAAATGGTTGAAGAGCCGCAAAAACCCTAAATCCCTATCAGGGATTGAAACCGGTATTCGCTAAACTTAATCATCAATTCCTCTCTGCCGCAAAAACCCTAAATCCCTATCAGGGATTGAAACAAGCACTTTGGCTTCTTTGGCTGCTGCATTGACGCCGCAAAAACCCTAAATCCCTATCAGGGATTGAAACTACGGCATTGACTACAGCGCCAAAGAGCAATATGCAAAGCCGCAAAAACCCTAAATCCCTATCAGGGATTGAAACCTTATCGCTCACTGCTGTATAAACACCAGCAGAACTTATGCCGCAAAAACCCTAAATCCCTATCAGGGATTGAAACTTATCCTCGCAGTGTCTTACAAAGACTCTATCGTCGGCCGCAAAAACCCTAAATCCCTATCAGGGATTGAAACTCGGTGGTGATACTCGCGGGGGCGGTAAAGTTGGGCCGCAAAAACCCTAAATCCCTATCAGGGATTGAAACCGCTTGTGATGTAAAAGTCTATTCGGACAAAGGTTCGCCGCAAAAACCCTAAATCCCTATCAGGGATTGAAACCGCATTTGGACTTGCTGATAGCATTTTTTTTGACGCCGCAAAAACCCTAAATCCCTATCAGGGATTGAAACGAATTACCAACGCTTTTTTAGCGCTCACTGGCGGGCAAGCAAGCCGCAAAAACCCTAAATCCCTATCAGGGATTGAAACCGCAACAGGAACGCCCAATAAAGGCGCTTTTGCGCCGCAAAAACCCTAAATCCCTATCAGGGATTGAAACTGGCCGCGGTCTGTGGGATGGAACGGTAACGTTGTTGCGCGCCGCAAAAACCCTAAATCCCTATCAGGGATTGAAACTTTTTGGGAACCTGGCCGCGGGGGAAGCACAGATTGAGCCGCAAAAACCCTAAATCCCTATCAGGGATTGAAACACTCCTGGTAACGCTGTTTTTAACGATAGGGCAATTGCCGCAAAAACCCTAAATCCCTATCAGGGATTGAAACGCAGCTAATCAACAAATTGAGCGCGCACATCATCGCCGCAAAAACCCTAAATCCCTATCAGGGATTGAAACAGTATTCCTTTAAATTTAGGACTTGCTGGATTTGCCGCAAAAACCCTAAATCCCTATCAGGGATTGAAACTTTATTAGCACAAACGGGCTAAATCTTGTCAATGTAAGCCGCAAAAACCCTAAATCCCTATCAGGGATTGAAACTTTATTTCTGCTTTGGGAGCAGGATGTCGCAGGTTCAAATGCCGCAAAAACCCTAAATCCCTATCAGGGATTGAAACGCCAACAGCCAACCTTTATGACCTAACACCCCAAAGGGCCGCAAAAACCCTAAATCCCTATCAGGGATTGAAACCTCACAAATCTCACGATTATATTCATCCTTTGAGCCGCAAAAACCCTAAATCCCTATCAGGGATTGAAACAAATCGGTGATTGGCAAATCTTTTGGAACTGGTTGGACGCCGCAAAAACCCTAAATCCCTATCAGGGATTGAAACTTGCCACCATGTACCTTGAGGGACGCTTTAACAGCCGCAAAAACCCTAAATCCCTATCAGGGATTGAAACCATCTATCCGACTTTCGAGAACAAACCACCAGCGCTTTGGCCGCAAAAACCCTAAATCCCTATCAGGGATTGAAACCTTGCCTCCAATTTTCCAAAGCCTAGAAGGGCAAGCAGGCCGCAAAAACCCTAAATCCCTATCAGGGATTGAAACGCGGGATTTTTTTGTAAAAATTGAACTCAATTAAGCCGCAAAAACCCTAAATCCCTATCAGGGATTGAAACTAGGCTTAGGAGTAATTGGTCTCGTGGAAGGTTTGGGCGGCAAAAACCCTAAATCCCTATCAGGGATTGAAACGTGGATGACAGCAGGATTTCCTGCACTTAAATGAGCCTTGCCGCAAAAACCCTAAATCCCTATCAGGGATTGAAACTTGTGCGTAATTCTAAATGGTTTTGCCCAGCAGAATAGCTGACTGCGCCGCAAAAACCCTAAATCCCTATCAGGGATTGAAACCACCTGAACCTACACTTCCCTGAGTACGCCAAACCACGTTGGCCGCAAAAACCCTAAATCCCTATCAGGGATTGAAACCAACAGCAGCCGCAGATATCGCACAATGCGTCACGCCGCAAAAACCCTAAATCCCTATCAGGGATTGAAACCGGCAAATCGGTCGCAAGAACACTTCTAGCCTTATGCCGCAAAAACCCTAAATCCCTATCAGGGATTGAAACTCTAAGCCCCTGGCGCTCAATTCCATGCTGATTAAGCCACAAAAACCCTAAATCCCTATCAGGGATTGAAACTCGCCAGAAGCCTATCGAATCGCTTTTGTGGTATCGCCGCAAAAACCCTAAATCCCTATCAGGGATTGAAACAGATTTTATGGGGGGCGCGTCCCATCAACGCGCGCCGCAAAAACCCTAAATCCCTATCAGGGATTGAAACTCAAAGCAGCGATATCCAAGTGCTTTGTATCCTGCCGCAAAAACCCTAAATCCCTATCAGGGATTGAAACTGCCAGTACCAACCACAGAGGTAATCAAAATCTTCCGGCCGCAAAAACCCTAAATCCCTATCAGGGATTGAAACTTTCACCGGGATTTTAGGACAAAATCATGACTAATCTAGCCGCAAAAACCCTAAATCCCTATCAGGGATTGAAACTTATCGGGAACAGCCGCAGCCACAAGCTCGACGGAATACGGGCCGCAAAAACCCTAAATCCCTATCAGGGATTGAAACTCCACCGACTTTGATTACCGGTGCCAATTGGGCCGCCGCAAAAACCCTAAATCCCTATCAGGGATTGAAACAAAGAAGCTGTACCGACTTTCCGGCAAATCATCGGGCCGCAAAAACCCTAAATCCCTATCAGGGATTGAAACCTTGGCCGCCCGGTCGCTACGCTCCGGCCGGTTGCGCTGCCGCAAAAACCCTAAATCCCTATCAGGGATTGAAACAGACACAGATTACAAGGTGATCGGCAAGAATCAAAAAAGCCGCAAAAACCCTAAATCCCTATCAGGGATTGAAACGAATTAGGCGTATCAAAATCTAGCTTAGTGGCAACAAGCCGCAAAAACCCTAAATCCCTATCAGGGATTGAAACCCGGGAAAACAACGAAGGAGCAAAAGCTCCGCTGCCCACAAAGCCGCAAAAACCCTAAATCCCTATCAGGGATTGAAACGCAAGCTTACTCAGAAACCAACTTGGAATCACGCCGCAAAAACCCTAAATCCCTATCAGGGATTGAAACCAAAGTATAAATCACAAAAACCAAAATCACAACAAAGAGCCGCAAAAACCCTAAATCCCTATCAGGGATTGAAACGCGCCATCGCAGTATTATTGCCAATTCTAAATTTTTAGGCCGCAAAAACCCTATTTCCCGATATAAGGCTTGAAACCGTTATCTATGTGAAGATTGACACAATCAAAAACAGCAACAACAACGCTAAACCCGATCGCAGATTGAAACCTCAATCAACACTTTGCTCGGTAGACCGATCGAAGTCGCAAAAACCCTCAAGCCCGATCGCAGATTGAAACATTCAGCATAAAAAATTAAGGACACAACAAGGTTGTGTCCCTACAGTGTGGCAATAACTGCTTAAGGCTTTGGCTTCTTCATATTGATAATTTTCGGCTTAACCGCGGGAGTTCGCGGATAAAACTTAAATTTATTCAGCGCAGCACTTGCCGACTTAGCCACACCGCTATACGTATCTCGCAAAGCTTTTTGCAACAGCGGAATTACTTTTTCTGACTTGATCGTTGCTAGCGCTTCCACAGCAGCTTCGCGCACTTCCGGCTGAGAATCTTCAGCTAATTTTCCCAGGGTTTCTATTGCTCGCTGACCTTCGGCTCTCTGAGCATTAGCTGCTGCAAATTTACCTAAAGCAGACGCTGCAAATTTTCGAGTTTCTGTGTCCTGACCTTGGACGGATCTCATCAACTCCGCCAGCGAATAATTTGGTACTTGTCTGAAAACTTGAGGCTGTTCTTCTACTTCGGATTTTTGCTGTAAATCAATTGCTTCTGGTTCGGAAAACTCTGTGTAATTTAAGTCTTGTTCAACTTCTGTTTGATTTAATTCGCTTGACTGTTCTTCCCAAACTGGTTGTTCTAAATCTTGTCCTAATTCTGTTTCGTGTAACTGAGATAACTGTTGCTCCGGGACTTCTTGTTGTTGTACATTACTCTCGTACTGCTGTTGCAACGACATGATAGTCAATTGCATCTGAGCTTCGTGAGCTTGCAACTGCTCTTGCGCTGCTTGCAACTGAATCTCGTATTGCTCTTGCAAAGCCTGCATGGTTAAGTGCATCTCAACTTCGCGGTTCTCGTATTGCTCGGCGGCTTGTCTCAAGCGAATTTCATGCTCGTTTTGCAGGTTTTGCAAATGTTGCTCCATCTGAGCTTGATAATTGTTGTGCAGTTCGTCCGCAACTGTGAGTAAATGACTTTCGTGTTCTGCTTGCAAAGCTTGCAGGGTTTCTTGCTGTCTAGCATTGTGAGCAGTCTCTAATTGCTCGCTGACTTGTCGGAGCTGGTTCTCGTGGGCGCCGGTAACTTGTTGGAGCTGAGTGTCGCGCTCGGCCCGAACTTGTTGGAGCTGATTTTCGTATTGAGCTGCAACTTGTTGGAGCTGATTTTCGTATTGAGCCGTCACTTGTCTGAGTAAATTTTCGTGTTCTACGGTAGCTTGAATGAGCCTGTCTTCCTGTTCTGGGGGCTGGGATTCGCCACTTTGCTGCATCCGAGATATCTGAGCTAGTTCTATATCCTGAGCTATTCTGCGAGTTTGTTGCAAGTGTTCTCGCTTTTGCTTGTCTAACCGCTTTTCTACCAACCAGTAAGCAACTGCTATCCCTGCCAAAAAACCTACGATCGCTCCTATAATACCCACGATTGAGTTCCTCCCGAGAATATAGTGATGCTGGACTTTTTACAATTTAACCATACAGCCGGGAAGTCCCGCGCTCTACCTGTACAATCCGTGAGCGTCGGGATAGAAGGCGAGCGAGTTGACGATTACAGCCGAGCCGCATAACGCGCAGCGTTTGAGGTTTGAGGCTGGATGAGAAAACGAGCTCGCCTTATTGACAACGGCAAAATCCTTGTGTTAATCTTTTACCAGAAACACCGATAGCCGATAAATGCCGAAAGCTTACAAGTTCCGAATCTATCCCAGCGCCCACCAGCAAGAGTATTTTGCTGGTGATGAGAGGTTGTTGTCGATGGTTTTGGAACTATAGTTTGAATAAGAGCCAAGCAACCTACAAGGAAACTGGTAAGGGATTGAGCAGATTGGCTATCCAAGGTATGCTACCAGCGCTCAAGAAGGAATACCCTTGGTTAAAAGATGGGGCATACTCACAAAGCTTGCAAGTAGTAGCACTGAATCTATCAACTGCTTACAAAAACTTCTTTGAGAAACGTGCTGGGTTTCCTAGTTTCAAATCCAAGCACAACAGGCAATCTGTTAGTTATCCCCAGAATGTGAAAATTCTGGAGGACACTATAAAATTTCCGATTATTGGTGAAGTCAAAGCTAAGATTCATCGCCAGTATGATGGCACGATCAAAACTGTAACGGTATCCCAAAATCGAGATGGTGCGTATTTTGCATCGGTACTTGTTGATGATAAAATTTGCCCTCCAGATGCTAATCTCGAAGGAAAAGCAATTGGCTTAGATGTTGGGCTAACTGATTTCTTGGTCACGTCTAACGGCTCTAAGTACAAGCATCCTAGAGCAACCGCTAAACATCGTAAAAATCTGAAGCGCAAGCAACAGAAGCTAAACCGAAAAGTCAAAGGCAGTAACCGACGGAATAAAGCCCGTTCGTTAGTAGCCAAGGTGAATTCTAAAATCAAAAGAGTGCGTGAGGATTTTCTGCACAAGCTATCCCGCAAGATAGTCAACGAAAACCAAGTAATTGTAGTAGAAGATCTAAATATCAAAGGAATGGTAAGAAACCATTGCCTAGCCAAAGCTATCTCTGATGCTGGCTGGGGAATGTTTGGAACAATGCTTAAGTATAAAGCCGAGGCAGAAGGCAAGGTCTATTTAGAGATTGACCGATTCTTTCCTAGCTCCAAAACTTGTAACCATTGCTTGTTCAAAGTTTCTGAAATGAATTTGAAAATACGCCAATGGAAATGTCCTAAGTGTGATTCTGTGAATGATAGAGATATCAACGCAGCGCTAAACATTAGAGACGAAGGCTTGCGGTTTTTGGCGTTGGGAATCAGCGCTACTGCCAGTGGACGCAATGTAAGTCAACCCGGAAGAATCTCGGTTCTATCGGATGCTGTTGCGGTCGAAGCTGGAAGCCCACTCTCTACCGCAAGGTGAGAGTTGGTAATTCACCCATATAGCCTCCTATAACCGCCCAAGAGCAGCAGCCAAGCTGTCACTCCCAGCCAGTGAATCACCACCGCAGGCCAGATAGAACCGATGAGCAGGTATGCGATGGAGCACGCAACTCCCAAAACAGCAGCCAGCAGCAAAAACACCGGATTCATAAAGGTCGATCGACCAACTGGATAAAAAGTCAGCGCGTTCAGCGGGTGGTAAACTACAAACAGCACCAAACTCAAGCATCCCCAAAACCACAGCATTAACCCAGAAGCATTCTCGAAAGCGTGCGGGAGCATTAACACGCGGAAAAAAACTTCCTCAGTCAGCCCCGGACTTAACAAACAGCTTACGAGCACTCCCGCAATTATCGGCCCGGAGGTTTGCACGTCTACTTTGAGAAATCCCGACCAAAAACCGATGGGAAGTGCGATCGCGCTATAAACTAGCACCAGCAGAGCTACAACCAGCCAATCGGTGAAATCGGGAATAGTTGAAAAAGCGTGGGTGAGGCGGCGTGCTAGCAAGTCGAAGGGCAGAAGCGAGAATAAAGAGAGAAAAGGAAGCATTTCAGTTTTGCTTTTATAGTGCGAGCGTCCCCGCTGGCTTGGTTCTATCAAACAAGCGAGCGGGGACGCTCGCACTCAAACACAAAAAATGCTTTTTACAACAACGAGATACTATAGCCTTTCTCAAAGAGATGAGGTATGACTGACAGCTTCTATAACCATTAAACGTATTGGGTCTAAGCCCAACTACGTCCGCGAATATGAGAGATCGATCCGCTATACCGTTTATTTTAAAGCTTTTAATCGATCGAATAACTGAGCAACTTTGCTCAAATCTTTATCTCCCGGTGCTATTTCTACGCCGCTCGAAAGGTCAACACCGCTGAAGTTTTTGCCCTGGGCGCGATCGATCGCACTTAAAACATTTTCCGGCGTCAAACCGCCCGCCAGCAGCCAAGGACACGGCGGTTTAAACTCTGCTAACATCGTCCAGTCGATCGTCAGCCCAGTACCGCCAAGCTGATCCCGATGGTAGGCATCTAACAGTAAAGTATCGACACGAAGGGCGTAAATAGCAGCGGTGGCTAAAGTTTCAGGGCTCTTAACTCTCAGGGCTTTGATAATTTCAATTCCCGGCAAAAACTCGCGCAGCCGATCGCAATATTCCGCTGTTTCATCTCCGTGCAACTGCACTCCGCTTAAATTTGACTCGGCCGTTACTTGACAGATATTTTCTATTGTGGTATTGGCAAAAACGCCGATGCGATCGACATTTTCCGGCAACTGTTCGACAATTAGGCGAATGGTTTGCGGGCTAACATAGCGCTTTGAAGCCGGCACGCAGATAAACCCCAAAGCCTGAGCTCCCAAAGCGGAGATCGCCATTCCTTGGTCTAATTTGGTAATTCCGCAAATTTTAACCCGCACTCTTGCTCCTCCCGAAGTGGGTTTGTATCAAAATATCAACGAATTGTTAACTATTAAAACAAATCTTAGTTTAATGCAAAATGCTTTTTATAATCTTGTAACTCAATTAATCTGTGAAATTAGGAGCATAAAAACATGATTAACTCATCTTTGCTGTTGGCCGTACAAGCTACCACTCCCTCAACGCCCGAGTGGTCGCCACTGGTAGGACTGACCATGATTTTATGCAATTTCCTGGCGCTGGCGATCGGCTACTACGGCATCAGCAAGCAAAACCGAGGCAAAGGCCCAGCTTTACCCGTTGCAGTCCCTGGAATGTTCAAAGGCTTCGGCATCCCAGAACTCTTGGCCACAGCCAGCTTCGGCCACTTGCTGGGGGCTGGAGTCATCTTGGGCTTGGGTAATGCCGGAGTTCTGTAGAAATCAGGAATCGGGGAAAGGCAAGAGTTATAAAAGATATAATAGAAACTCTTTCTTGCTCTCCTTTCCCAGGAAATTTTCATGCAGACAGGTTGGCGAATCGGCTCTTTATTTGGCATCCCGCTACTGATAGATTATTCGTGGTTTATAATTTTGGCCCTAGCAACCCGCGAATACGCCAGCAGTTATCGTCTGTGGGGGCCTGCGCTCTCCTGGAGTGCCGGATTTGCCATAGCTTTGCTGCTGTTTGCTTCAGTGCTATTGCACGAACTAGGTCACAGCTTGGCTGCAATATCCCAAGGAATTAAAGTTAATTCTATTACTCTATTCTTATTTGGTGGAGTTGCATCGATCGACTCAGAATCAAAAACTCCCGGTCAAGCTTTTCAAGTAGCAATTGCCGGCCCTCTCGTCAGCTTCGCACTCTTTTTAATCCTCGGTTTGGGTTCTCAAGTTTTACCCCAGAACAGTTTGCAAGCCCTAATTGCCGAAAGGATAGCATTAATCAATCTCGTTTTAGGATTGTTTAACTTAATTCCCGGCCTGCCTTTGGACGGAGGACAAGTTTTAAAAGCAGCTATTTGGAAAATTACCGGCTCTCGATTTACCGGGGTGCGCTGGGCGGCAAAAACAGGACAAGTTTTGGGTTGGTTGGCCGTTGCTTTTGGTGTGAGTGTATGTTTGTTAGCGCGGGCGTACGGCGGTTTGTGGATTGCGCTGATCGGCTTGTTTGCAATTCGCAATGCTAGGGCGTACAGTCGCTTTACCTGCTTGCAAGAAGCACTGCTCAAAACAAAAGCCGGCGATGCGATGAGCCGCGAGTTTCGAGTTGTCGATGCAGATTTGAGTCTGCGAGAATTTGCCGATCGCTACTTGTTAGAAGTTAACCCATTTCCATTTTACATTGCTTCCTCCAACGGGCGGGATTTGGGTATAGTGTCGATCGACGATATTCGGTGTACCGAGCGCAGTCAGTGGCAAATTCAGACGTTGCACAACATTTTGCAACCCTTGGCAAAAATCCCTACAGTCTCAGAAAAAGCGTCTATCGCACAAGTGATTAACAGCATGGACGCCCGCCAACTCCCGCGAATCATCGTTCTCTCGCCCATTGGTGCAGTGGTAGGGACGATCGATCGCGGCGACGTGGTGAAAGTGTTGGCAAAATATCTCACACCCAAGATTTCTGAAGCTGACATCAAGCGCAGCAAAGAAGAAAACAGCTATCCCCAAGGATTGGACTTAGCGGCGATCGCCAAAACAGCACAGGACAATTAAAAATTGCACATCCTCATCCGGATTAGTGACAAGTTCAGATTTAGCACATGGGAGCATCTCACCAGATTGTAACAAGCGTTTTTTTGTAGTGCGATATTGCCAGCGATCGCACGAGCTTATACAAGACTTGCCAACTATTCAAGAGTTCGCACTACAAAAGCCAGCCCACAGAAATCAAGGAAGATTCAAACAAGAATTATGCCCAATTTTTTTAAGCATTCTTATCATAAATTGGGGTTCAAACGTTGGAGTTGGAAAAACTTAACTTATTCCTTCCCCTTCGCTGACTTGCAACCTCTGGTAATTACCTGGCTGGTAGTGACAGGAAGTCTCTTGGGAGTCCGACATTTAGGCTGGTTGCAGCCATTGGAATTAAAGGCTTTTGACTTGATGGTGCAGTTGCGCCCCGATCCGGGTGCTGACCCGAGGTTGCTGGTAGTCACCATCACCGAACAAGACATTCACACTTTTAAGAAATGGCCGCTTTCCGATCGCATTATAGCTCGGGCGATCGCCTCCATAGCGCGTCTGGAACCCGTCGCTATTGGCCTGGATATCACTCGCGATATTCCCTACGAACCGGGAAATGCAGAATTAGCGGCTCTTTTGAAAAACCCCAAAGTCATCCCGATTACGTTCATCGGTGACTCTGAACGCGAGCGAGCTGCTCCACCTCCCAACATACCAAAAAAACGGATAGGATTTAGCGATTTATTCCTCGATCCAGATGGCACAGTTCGCCGACAGATGATATTTATTACCGATGGAAAATCGAGTCATACCTCCTTTGCGATGCGGCTAGCTTTTAAATATTTTCAGACTCAAAATATTCAGGAAAAATTTACAGAAAATCAAGAAATATATTTCGGAAAAACTCTTTTTCCAGTTTTGCAATCCAACTCAGGAGGTTATCAGAAAATTAACGATGTCGGCTACCAAATCCTGCTCAATTACCGCTCTCCTAAAAATGTTGCAAAAACCGTGACACTAACTGAAGTTTTGCAGGGCAAACTTGACCCCAAATTGGTCAAGGGTAAAATAGTAATGATCGGGGTTGCAGCCAAAACTGTCAGAGATATTTTTTCTACTCCTTACAGTGCTACTTCTGGCGATCGCCATCTCATGCCAGGGGTACTGGTTCACGCAACCGCAACTAGCCAGATTCTCAGCGCAGTTTTAGACGGCAAAAAGCTATTTTGGTTTTGGGATGAATGGCAAGAAATCCTTTGGATCGCTGTTTGGGGAGCAGCGGGCGGCTGTTTGGCTTGGCGGTTAGAAAATACGGTCAGTTTTGTTGCTAGCGCGATCGCCCTGGGCGGCATATTGTGGGGATTCACATTTTTTATGTTCGCCGAACAAGGGTGGATATCACTAATAGCCCCGACTCTGGCATTTGTAACTGTCCCAGCAGCGATCGTCACATACAAGTACCAACAGTCAAAGCAGCAGCAAGAAATTGTCATGAAACTGTTAGGACAGCAAACTTCACCTGCGATCGCCAATGCTTTGTGGAAAGAGCGCGTCCATCTCCTGCAATCGGGGATCTTGCCTGGTCAAAGACTGACTGCTACAATGATCCTGACTGACTTGCAGGGTTTTAGTACGATTTCCGAACAACTGCCCCCAGAAGTAGTAATGCCTTGGTTAAACGAATACTTATCAGCAATGGCCCAGGAAGTCCAACAATATCAAGGCGTGATTAATAAATTTACCGGAGATGGAATGCTGGCAGTATTTGGCGTACCAATTCCCCGCACAACTACCGAAGAAATTGCCGAAGATGCTAGGCTTGCAGTGTCTTGCGCTCTAGCGATAAGTTCGCGCTTGCCAATCATGAATCAAAATTGGCTCGCTCGCGGTTTACCCCAGGCAAAAATGCGAGTAGGAATTTTTACTGGCCCGATCATGGTGGGAAGTTTGGGCGGTAAAACTCGTTTAGAATATGGAGTAATCGGCGATAGTGTCAATATCGCTTCTCGGCTCGAAAGCTGTGAAAAAGATCGGCAAGAAGATATCTGCCGGATCTTGATTGCCGAAGAAACTTTAGTGCATCTTCAAGGAAAATTTGCAGTAGAATCTTGGGGAGCTTTACCCTTAAAAGGCAGGCAGCAAAAAGTTAATGTCTACCGCGTCTTGGGAGGAGAAATATCGAAACAGTAAAACTACATAACAAAAATTTAAAAAAGCAGGAAACTCCGATGGGAAACATGACTAATTTTAAGCTAAAAACGATCGCCTTTGGTGCCGTATTGTTGATGGGAGGATTTAACGTTTGCCAATTTGCAGCTCTGGGACAGGATCTGCCCGCGGGCTGGGGGCGCACGGGCAAGCCTTCGAGTCAACCAGGAGGGCCGCGCTTCGCTGAGCCTGCTCAGGATATCGATCGACCGCCCAATCGAGATCCCAGACCAACCCGCGGCGGCTGTCAGAGCAATCAGCAGCAGCTAAGTTTCACAGCATTAGTCCCTAGCAATAAAACCGGACGCACTGTTTCGGACTATCCAACATTCTTTTTCTACTTGCCTCCAACAGAGGCCGAATCGGCCGAATTTACCCTACTAGATCCCAGCGGCAAGCAGATTTATCAACAGACTCTCACAATTAAAAATGTATCAGGGGTGATCGGCGTTAGTATCCCTGCTAATAGCAATGTGCCTCCCTTGGTAGCAGGCAAAAAATACACTTGGAATTTTACATTGATTTGCAACCCAGCAGACAGAGCTGGCGATTTGTTCTCAATCGGTACAGTGGAGCGAGTTGAGATCAGTGCAGATATCCGCAGTCAATTAGAGCAGGCAGATGCGCGCGAGAAAATCTTTATTTATGCTAAAAATGGGATTTGGCTAGATGCCCTGAGCAATCTAGCTGCCGCTCGCCGCACTTTCCCGACGAATGAAGGCATCCAAGCAGATTGGGAAAGCTTGCTCGGTTCAGTGAAATTGAGCGAGATTGCCACATCGCCGATCGTCCAAATTGAAACTGAGCCAAAACCGTAGATTAGTTGAAGATGAAACGCAGTCATTTCTTACAATTTTGTGCTTCTACTCTGGCAACTTTGGGTTTGGGCGAGTTGGAGGATCTCGCCAAAATCGATCGTCATACCCGTGTTTTCGCCCAAACTGAATTTGGTAATTTATTACCCGGCTCAGATTCAGGGGCGCAGCTACTAGCTCAAACTTCTAGCCAACAGCAAGCACTAACCATTTATCAGCCGATCCAGAATATTGAGTGGGAGGGAATGTTTGTCTCTCCCCAAGGTATCGCTTATTTTGCGATCGGCGCAGTATCGCCCGATGCGGTGTCAAACCATGATGGCGAGGTGGAATTTGCGAGGATTCAGGGCGATCGGCAAAAAGAAGCGCTGGCACTTTTCAAGTTAGGCTTAGCCAATCATGCGATCGGCGGTTTCTTTGACAAAGCCATTGACTACTACAAGCAAAGTTTAGTCATTGCCAAAGAAATCAGAGATAACGAGCTCGAAGTCATCCTGCTAGGAAATATCGGACTTGCCTACCTGCAAAATGGCTATGCTTACATCGATCCCTTTGAGTATTTAGAGCAATATCTAGCACATACTTGGCACAAAGCCTACTACTACAACGGAGGAGACCCGCGCTGGGGAGGAGTAGCAATGGGGAATCTGGGCAATGCTTATTATAGTGCAGACTTGTACGCTAAAGCAATTGAATACCATCAGAAACGTTTAGCACTATGTCTAGAAATCAAAGACCGTCGAGGCGAAGCTAAAGCACTAGGAGATTTAGGCATTGTTTATCATGCCTTAGGTCAAAACAACAAAGCCATTGAATATCAGCAAAAACGTTTAGCTATCGCCCGGGAAATCAAAGACACCTTGGGAGAAGCACAAGCAATCTCCAATCTCGGCATAGTTTACCATACCCAAGGAAACCATACTAAAGCCATTGAATACCAACAACAATATTTAGTCCTAGCCCAAGCAATTAAAAACCCACTTTGGGAAGAACAAGCTTTGGCAAATTTAGGAGGTGCTTACTATTTCTTAGGCGATTATACCAAAGCAATTGAGTTATATGAAAAAAGTTTAGCGATTGCTTGGAAAATTCGCGAGTCTCAAATAGCCAACAAGGTGCGTGCCAATTTGGGACTGGTATATTTTCAGATGAACAACTATCAGAAATCAATTGAATTATACAATCAGTTTTTGACCAGCACGTTTACTAGCAAAAACCGCCGAGAGCAAGCCATCGTTAGGAACAATATGGCAGTGGTGCAAATCAACAAAGGCGATTTAGGGGGAGCCACGGAAAACTTATTAAAAGGCATCCAGGTTTTAGAATCTCTGAGAGGAAGATTAGGCAGTAATGATGCCTATAAGATTGCAATTTTTGAAACTCAGACTTTTCCTTATATCAACTTGCAAAAAGTCTTGATTGCTGGTAACAAACCTGATGCAGCCCTGGAAATTTCGGAAAGAGGGAGAGCGCGGGCGTTGGTGGAGTTACTAGAAAAGCGGCTATCCCTGAAGCAAACACCAGTTACTACCATGACTGCGCCGAATATCCAGCAAATTAAACAAATTGCTAAAACTCAAAATGCTACTGTAGTTCAATATTCGATTATTTACAACGATTTTAAACTAAAAGGTAGAGAAAAAAGTCAGGAATCCGATCTGTATATTTGGGCGATCGAGCCTAATGGTAAAGTCACGTTTCGATTGGTCAACCTGAAATCTCTGGGGTCAGAGCAGCAGTTTTCTTTAGCATCGTATATTACCGCTACCCGCGCATATATGGGTGCCAGAGGTGGCGGCAGCACGGCAGCAGGGCGCAGCGAGGAAACTATAGAAACCACAAGATTAAAACAACTCTATCAAATCCTGATTCAACCAATTGCTGATTTGCTACCAAATGACCCGAAGCAGCGGGTGATATTCATCCCTCAAAAAGCTCTGTTTCTAGTTCCTTTCCCAGCGCTGATGGACGCGGCTGGTAAATATTTAATTGAAAAACACACGATTTTAACAGCACCGGCTATTCAGGTACTACAGCTAACCAATCAGCAGCGCAAACAAGTGTCAGGAGACAAGGTTTTAGTGGTAGGAAATCCCACTATGCCGAGCATTGTTTTTGATGTTGGCGAAAAACCCGAGCAGTTACAAGCGCTTCCCGGTGCTCAAAAAGAAGCTTTAGCTATTGCGAAACTGCTGAAAACTAAAGCAATCACCGGCAACGAAGCTACGAAAAGGGCGATCGTCCAACAAATGCTCAAATCTAGGATAATTCATCTGGCGACACATGGGTTGCTCAACGATTTTAACGGATCGGGAGTACCGGGGGCGATCGCCCTTGCTCCAGATCCGGCATCTTCTAGCAAGGAGCAACAGTCAGGGATTAACGGTTTACTAACTGCCGATGAAATCTTAGACTTGAGACTGAATGCGGAATTAGTGGTTTTGAGTGCTTGCGATACAGGTAGGGGGACGATTACAGGCGATGGCGTAATTGGGTTATCGCGATCGCTGATTACGGCGGGTGCATCCAGCGTAATTGTGTCCCTCTGGCCAGTGCCAGATGCACCTACAGCATCCTTGATGAGCGAATTTTATCAAAATCTTCAAAATAACCCCGACAAAGCTCAGGCGCTGCGTCAAGCCATGCTGGCTACGATCGCACAATATCCCGAACCGAAAAACTGGGCAGCATTTACTTTGATTGGGGAAGCGAATTAAGCTCTACTGCATCTAGATTTAACTTTTCGGGCGCTGCTCAAAGCAATGGCCCTGGTAGTTTAACAAATCTCAAATGGTAGAATCAGCAAAATTGGCGATCGCCCCGATCGTTTATC
>NZ_JAUBOJ010000101.1:0-18640 GCF_036700185.1 Microcoleus sp. BM001215392
TCTGACATCTGCGGTTTCTGTATCGATCGAAGACTTATGCAATTCAAGTCTAATTAACATCGGTTTGATCGTTCGGACTTTAGTCCTCTGATAATGCGGACTAAAGTCCGAACGATCAAACCTTTATATCTTGGTTTTTGCAGCTAAGTTTCTCGGCTTATTTTTTAAGCTTTAGTTTTTCCCAAAACCTTTGCCGCGATTGGGTGCAGGCATACACAGACAGTTTTCGATTTGCGATCGCAAAGTCTCGATATCCAAACCCTGACCGATGAGAACAAGTTGATTTTTGGGTTCACCTTTCCACTGGTCGTCATCCATTGAAAATCGCTTACCGCTCAAGTGAAAAATATGCCGTTTCGGACTTTCCTCAAACCACATAATCCCTTTCGCGCGAAACACGTTTGTTGGCATTTGGTTGTCTAAGAAATATTGAAATTTTCTCAGAGAAAACGGCTTGTCGCTTTGGAAAGAAATTGAGGTAAATCCGTCATTTTCTAAATGGTCGGAGTGGTCGTGATGGGCGTGGTCGTGATGGGCGTGGTCGTGATGGGCGTGGTCGTGATGGTCGTGATGGGCGTGGTCGTCATGACCGTGGTCGTGATGGTCGTGATGGTCGTGATGGGCGTGGTCGTCATGACCGTGGTCGTGACTGCTATGAGTTTCCTCAGATTGGAAGTATTTGTCAGATTCAAACAATCCGACACTGAGGACAAGCGGCAGGGGAACTTGCGATTTTACCGTTCGCAGAATTCGAGCACCTTGTTTGACATCGCGAATCTTAACTTCCAACAAATCTAAATCTGCTTCTTCAACCAAATCTGTTTTGTTGAGGATAATTATATCGCCGTAAGCTATTTGATTGTAAGCTGCTTCTGAGTTGAACAAATCTAAGCTGTAGTTTGCCGCGTCTACTACTGTAACTATTGAATCTAGACGGGTCATGTCCCGCAGTTCTGTACCTAAAAAAGTCATCGCTACTGGCAGCGGGTCGGCTAGCCCGGTGGTTTCGACTACTAGATAATCGAGATTTTCTTGACGTTCTAAAACTTTGTAAACGGCATTCACCAAATCTTCATTAATAGTGCAGCAGATGCAGCCGTTGTTCAGCTCAACCATGTTGTCGTCGGTGGTGACAATCAGTTCGTTATCGATGCCGATTTCGCCAAATTCATTGACCAAAACTGCTGTTTTCAAGCCTTGCTGGTTGGTCAGGATATGGTTGAGCAGGGTTGTTTTGCCGCTGCCGAGAAATCCTGTAATGATGGTAACTGGTAAGCCGTGTTTGGGAGCGTCCATCGCCGGTTCTGTCTCGAACCCAGTTGTAGATTGCATAGCTTGACTGTCCAATAATGTCGATCGCACTTTCGTTGTGTTTCTCATTGTATCTTATTTAAGCCCAGCCCCCATCAAACCGATTTCTGCGAGAAATTGCAGGTTTCGTGGCATCGCACCTACAAACGCGCTTGGCTTGTAGCCTGTTTTTCCCGTAATCCAGCGCATGATAAATTTGGGGCAGATTTTCGCAGTCCCCGCCGCGCAGCTATCATGGGCTGGAATCGACCAATTTCCGCTATATAAAAATTTTCAAATAACTTTAATTATCGACCTGGGTAAAATATTTATTTTTAAACTAAGTAAATACACAAAAAAATACCGCCAGCTAAAAAACTAGCCGTGTATATCTTCTTCCTTCTTCCTGAGGACTGATGACTTCGCGACCGAGCAAAGCTAATGACTACCCTTCGACTTTGCGAGGGGGTAAAATGACTAATAATGTTCGCTCGGGGGGACAGCAAAACATGACTAATGATTAATAATGTTCGCTCGGGGGGGACAGCACTACTAATGACGGCAGGACTAATGACTAAAATAGGGCGGTGGCTAACAACAGCCACCGCCCTCAAGATAGTATTATTAGACTATCTAAATCTTTGCTTACGCAGGAAGCAAGACTGCATCGATGATGTGGATGACACCATTATCAGCAGCTACATCGGCTGCGGTAACGGTAGAATCATTGATTTTGACGCCATTGGAAGCATCAATTTTCACTTCAGAACCTTCAACTGTCTTGGCAGATGTCAGCTTGACTACATCAGCAGCCATGACTTTGCCAGCAACGACATGATAAGTCAAGATTTTTGTGAGCTTAGGAATGTCCTTAAGCAGTGCCTCTACAGTACCTGCGGGAAGCTTAGCAAAAGCTTCGTCTGTAGGAGCGAAAACTGTGAAGGGGCCGGCGCCTTTGAGAGTATCTACTAAACCAGCGGCTTTAACAGCAGCAACTAGGGTTGTAAAAGAGCCTGCCGAAACGGCGGTATCAACGATGTCAGCCAAGTGAGTCACCTAGGTTTTGTATTCTGTAAACTACTATAACGCTAAAAAGTTAATTTAGGTACATATTTTTGGCGATCTTTTTCTGGTTTTCTGATAGAAAAAGCCAGATATTTTTGAAGAACTTATCTGATAAAATACCTATCTTTAGATAGATGAAATTTACCATGTTTTACTGTATTTTTTATGCAAACAATGTGATGCTAAATACATCGCACCCCTGGGCGATCGCGCGATGGACGATCGCATCCCTGGGCGATCGATCCGAGTAAAAGTCACGGCGATGGTGCTGGGGCCCGCCAGCGACGACATTTTGACTGACTTACCAACATACTCAAGATCGATCGCCCAAAAAATCGTAGCGAATCAGCCGGCCCCGACAGATGCCAACAGTTGGGCAAATCCCGATCTAGACTGTTAACAGCCATGAACTAACGGATGGGTGACATGAGATACAAACTACTAGGTCACAGCGGACTTCGGGTTTCCGAAATCTGCCTCGGAACCATGACTTTTGGGGAAGACTGGGGTTGGGGCGGTTCCTACGACGAAAGCCGTAAAATGTTTGACGCCTTTGCTGAAGCAGGCGGCAATTTCATAGATACCGCGAATCTCTACACCAACGGTACCAGCGAAAAATATGTCGGCGATTTCATCGGGGGCGATCGCGAAAAATGGGTAGTTGCTACTAAATATAGCCTCAACATGAAAAATGGCGACATCAACGCTTTCGGCAACCACCGCAAAAATATGGTACAAGCAGTAGAAGCAAGTTTGAAGCGATTGCAAATTGAATACATAGATTTGCTGTGGCTGCACGCTTGGGACTTTACCACACCAGTGGAAGAAGTAATGCGCGCCTTTGACGATTTGGTACGGGCGGGCAAAATTCTCTATATCGGCATTTCCGATACGCCAGCTTGGATTATTTCTGCTTCAAATACGATCGCATCCCTGCGCGGTTGGACAGCATTTATCGGCTTGCAAATCGAGTATTCTTTAAAAGAGCGAACTCCCGAACGGGATTTGCTACCGATGGCCAAAGCGTTTGATATTGGCGTCACAGCTTGGAGCCCCCTAGCAGGCGGCTTGCTGACGGGAAAATACAACATTGCAGAAACCGCCGGCGAAGTTAAACGGCTCAATTCACCTGAATCAGGAAAAATTAGCGAACGCGACCTAAATATAGCGGCCCAAGTTGCCAAAATAGCAGCCGAAATTGGTAAACCTGCCTCTCAAGTAGCCCTAAACTGGCTGCGCCAGCAATCAATCGATGTGATTCCAATTATCGGTTCGCGGAAACTCTCGCAACTTCAAGAAAATCTCGCTTGTTTGGAGTTTGAATTAACCCCCGAACAAATGCAGCAGTTAGACAAAGTAAGCGCCATTGAATTAGGTTTTCCCCACGATTTCTTGAAGAGTTCGATGGTGCAAGATTTTGCCTTTGGAGGGGGAATGGCCAAAATTGACAGCCACCGACTGTAAAGCTGCTGGTATCTTCCTGTCGCGGGTTTGCGCAGATATTGACGAACCCGCCCGCTTGAGTGATGCTTGAGATTTGTGCTCTGGGCGTGAATTGAACCTCGTGCCCAGAGCACCCATATCATCACCTTGATTTCTCGATCGCGACTCCCCTAAAATCCTAGTTTATCCTCGCTATTACCAGAAAGAATTGGTTTAAAGCCGGAACCAGGGAGAAATTAAAAGACTATTGATTGCTCCAATCCTCTTGCTTCTAGGTTGAGGTCGCTCTCAACAGTCAACTGAATGAATTGGTTTCTGGGGTATTGTTGAGAAGGCTGCCAGATGTGAGATTAAAGCCAATACATAAACTATTATCTGAAAATCTATCTGAAGTCAGAAATCCCTTCTAACAAAATGTATATTAAAATACAAAACTTGAACTCGGCGAGCGAGTCAGTTTAAAAAAGACGCGGTTTTTCAAATCAAAGAACTACAAAAAAACGCGCCAGCGAAGCTATCCTAAAGAAAGTCGCAAATTTTATGTTTTCTCCAAATAAAGCGCTAAAACTCGCTCAGTTTTAACACCTGTTTAAAAAAACAATGCAACGGTAGGCAAGCTTCAAAGCCTTAATTCATAAGTCATTCCCAATTATTCAATCTCAAATCTCAAATTTCAAATGGCATAACCGCATACCTGCCAGTTAAGAATAATTTTACAAGAGCGATCGGCATTTTAACGGCTTTTGAACCAAGGGTGCAAGCTAGGCGTGCCTTGAGATCGAAGTCATCCTTCAGATAGAAGTAACGGCAGAAAAATTGGGTTACAGTTAACAACAATAGCAAGTCTAAGAATATTAACTTGTCTCCAGTTTCACTTTTGAAAAAAGCAGATAAGCGTGTTTTTATGCAGCAAAGCAAATGCTTAGCTTTGCCCTACGAATGCGGCGCTTGCTCGTCAATAAAAATTCTCACATCCCTCCTTGCAAATTTTAGTAAGACACTGCTGAGAAGGGTATATCATTGACAATTTTGCATCGCTAAATCTTCCCAGACCGCTGTTAATTTACAAATTATCGAGGCTAATTATGTCCCCCCCACAAACACCAGGAAACAGTAATTATAATAATAACGGTAGAGCATGGGAGATCCGATTTACTTCAATAGATACAGCAAAATCGCCCTCTCAATTTGCTCCCTCGGCCGCCAATTTATCAAAAGCTGCTGCTTTAGATGCACCTGATTTAGTTTGTCTGTCTCATTTGCGGTGGAATTTCGTCTATCAGCGTCCGCAACATCTCTTGAGCCGCTGTGCTAAAAATCGCCGCGTATTCTTCGTAGAAGAACCTGTTTTTATTGCGTCCGGGGACTGGCGGCTTGATGTCAGCATTCACGAAACGGGAGTCTGGGTGATAGTACCGCACCTTAGCGAAGAAATTAGCCAAGAAACTGCACAAACTGCTCAGCAAGCCATGCTGGACGATTTTTTTCAAGCAGCAGAAATTAGCCAGTACATCCTCTGGTATTACACGCCCATGGCTGTCAGTTTCACCAACCACTTAAAGCCGCTAGCTGTAGTCTACGATTGCATGGACGAACTGTCAGCATTTCACGGCGCGCATCCGGATTTAAAAGCAAATGAAACCCAACTTTTAAAGCGCGCCAGCGTCGTATTTACAGGCGGGCACAGCCTCTACGAAGCAAAACAGCACCAGCACTCAAACATTCATGCTTTCCCCAGCAGCATCGAAAAAGAACACTTTGCCACAGCCAGGAATCTTTCAGAAGAACCGGCCGATCAAAAAGACATTCCTCACCCGCGTTTGGGATTTTTTGGCGTCATAGACGAACGCATGGATATCGAACTGCTGCGCGGTATTGCTGAAGCGAAGCCGGACTGGCATTTAGCGATCGTTGGCCCGGTGGTGAAAATCGACCCAGCCACTCTACCAACTAACCCAAACATACACTATCTTGGCGGCAAATCTTATCAAGAACTGCCCGCGTATCTTGGCGGGTGGGATATAGCAATGCTGCCTTTTGCGATTAACGAATCGACTAAATTTATTAGTCCTACGAAAACTCCCGAATACCTCGCTGCCGGCAAACCGGTGATTTCTACTCCGATCCGCGACGTGGTGCGCCCCTACGGAGATAACGGCTTGGTTCGGATTGCGAGCAATGTGGCAGAATTCGTTGCTGCTGCTGAAGAAATTATGGGCGAAACTGCGGAAGCTCGCGCCAAGTGGCTGAGCGAAGTGGACGGCTTTTTAGCAGACAATTCTTGGGACAATACCTGGGGCGAAATGCTGCGGTTGATCGAAATTGCGATCGAAAGTAAGAAGTCAGTTGGCAGTTGGCAGTTGGCAGTTGGCAGTTAATAGTTGGTAGTTGGGAGTTGCTACTAATAACTAATAACTAATAACCATTCCCCATTCCCCATTCCCCATTCCCCATTCCCCATTCCCCATTCCCCATTCCCAGAGGTGTTTTCATGTTTGACTATTTAATTGTCGGAGCCGGATTTGCAGGTAGCGTGATTGCCGAAAGACTAGCAACTCAGGCGGGAAAAACAGTATTGATAATTGATACCCGCAACCACATCGGCGGCAACGCCTACGATCGCTACGACAATCACGGCATCCTCGTTCACAAATACGGCCCCCACATTTTTCACACCAATTCGCGCCAAGTTTTCGAGTACCTTTCGCAGTTCACCGAGTGGCGGCCCTACGAACACCGCGTCCTCGCCAGCGTTGACGGTCAACTGCTGCCAATTCCCATCAATCTCAACACCGTAAACCAACTGTACGGACTTAATCTCACATCATTTGAAGTAGAAGATTTCTTCGCGAAAGTAGCCGAACCAAAGGATTACATTCGCACTTCCGAAGATGTCGTTGTCAGCAAAGTCGGCCGCGAACTTTACGAGAAATTCTTCCGCAACTACACTCGGAAACAGTGGGGAATGGACCCGTCGGAACTCGACAAATCGGTGATTGCGCGCGTCCCCACCCGCACTAACCGGGACGATCGCTATTTCACCGATACCTATCAAGCAATGCCCCTGCACGGCTACACTCGGATGTTTGAAAAGATGCTTTCTCACCCAAACATCAAGGTGATGCTGAATACCGACTACCGCGAGATTGAGGGTTTTATTCCTTATGGGGAAATGATTTACACCGGGCCGGTGGATTCCTATTTCAGTTATTGCTACGGGAAACTGCCTTACCGTTCCTTGGAATTCAAGCACGAAACGCTCAACGTACCGATACACCAAGCAGCACCGGTGGTAAATTATCCGAACGAGCATTTATATACTCGTTGCACCGAGTTTAAATACCTCACCGGACAAGAGCATCAAAAAACGAGCATTGTCTACGAATATCCGCAAGCTGAGGGAGACCCTTACTACCCGGTTCCGCGTCCGGAAAATGCGGAAATTTACAAGAAATATAAGGCTTTGGCTGATGCGACTCCGGGAGTTTCTTTTGTGGGAAGGCTGGCGACTTACAGGTATTACAACATGGATCAAGTTGTCGCTCAAGCTTTGACAACTTACACTCAAATTACGACCAAGCCAGTCATTGAATTGGTGGAAAATCTTAAAAGTTCTGCCTCTAACTTAAGCTTGTCAAATTCCGGGGCCGAGATGCCAGGGATAGCTTCTGTAGAAGTCGCCACTGTCAACGGAAACGGGAAATGTGCTAGCAACTAAGTAACGTGATTTGGTAATGGCAAAAAGGTAAGGTGCGGCCGCGCGCACTATACTCGGCTTTACTGAAAAGTTGTGTAACAATTCAAACTATGGTTGAGGTGAAAATGAGCGTTCTGGTTAAAATAATTTTGTCTCATGAGGTTTTGGAAAAATCTCAATTTTATAAGTTTCAGACAGAAATAGAGCGCCTAATTGAAAGCGGTGGCAAAATTCTGATGCTGGATTTCTCAAAGATAAATTTCCTGAAAAATCCCGAGTTAATGGCTGTAGTGGCGATCGTCAAATTAGTTAGAGACAGCGAATGTATACTCTTGATATCGGCGATGAGCCAACAAGTGAGAATGCTGTTTGAACTAACGGGGCTAGAACAAATATTTCAGTGTTTGCCGCCTGCGGAAGACGTTCAGGTCACAAGTGACCTAGCTGAACCTTTAGGAGATTTGCAAACTGTAGCTACCTAAACTTTGCAGTCAAGACTCAGGCTGCTTGTAGCGCAGGGTGGGTCAGTGAGAATGATAGCTTAATTTTCAGTGCTGTTAGCTGACTGACGCACCCTACAAGTTTAGAAAAGCCGGACAGAAGACCAAGTAAAGCTCAGGCTGTTTGAAGTCGAGAAATTTAATTTTTTAACGAGAAATTAGCTGGCAAAAAACTTGGGAAAGTGGGGGTAATTGTCGCTAATCTATAAATATAACTTAGGGTAGATGTGCCGATGAGTTGGTTAGGTAGAGAAGTAGAAAATTGCGATATAGAAGAGTCTTTCACTTTAGACAGCAAGGTGACTGTTCAAGGGCGGAAAACAGGTTATCCGCGCCCCCAATTGCGCCGCAGCAACTGGATTTGTCTAAACGGTGAGTGGAGGTTTGCTTATGATGATGCGGGACGCTGCGTGCAGCCGATCGACATTACGGACTGGAGTCACACTATAGAAGTGCCGTTTGTTCCCGAATCAATCAAAAGCGGGATCGGCGACACGAATTTTCACGCTAACTGCTGGTACGATCGCGAATTTGACGTACCCCACACAGAAAGCAGAGTTCTCCTCCACTTCGGCGCCGTAGACTACCGCGCCCGCGTCTGGGTAAACGGTCAGTTTGTCATCGAACACGAAGGCGGGCACACTCCTTTCACCGCAGACATTACAGCAGTTGTTAACCCCAAAGGCCCGCAGCGGGTGACAGTCTGGGCCCAGGACGACCCGCAAGACTTGGCAAAACCGCGCGGGAAGCAAGATTGGCAAGTGGAACCGCACAGCATCTGGTATCCGCGCACAACTGGCATTTGGCAGACGGTATGGGTAGAATTGGTGCCTCATACTTATATCGATCGCATCCGCTGGACTCCGCAGTTTGAACGCTGGGAAATCGGTTTTGAGGCGTTTGTCGCGGGCGATCGCCAATCCGGGATTCAAATTAAAGTTAAACTGTCGATCGGCTGTATGCTGCTGGTCAACGACACCTACGAAGTCATCAACGGCGAAATCCACCGCCGCATCGCCCTTTCAGATCCGGGAATCGACGACTACCGCAACGAACTGCTGTGGAGTCCGGAAAAACCTACATTAATTAACGCACAAATCGAGCTGTGGGCTGACGGCAAACTGCTCGACGAAATTAAATCCTACACCGCGATGCGGACTGTCAGCATTCAGCGCGATCGCTTCATGCTGAACGGCCGCCCCTACTACCTGAGACTGGTACTCGACCAAGGTTACTGGCCCGATACCCTGATGACGGCCCCTTCCGACGAAGCCTTGCGCCTGGATGTGGAATTAGTCAAAGCAATGGGCTTCAACGGCGTCCGCAAACACCAGAAAATCGAAGATCCGCGATTTTTGTACTGGGCCGACGTGCTGGGGCTGCTAGTTTGGGAAGAAATGCCCAGCGCCTACCGCTTCACTCCCAAGGCCGTTGACAGGTTGACGCGGGAGTGGACGGAAGCGATCGATCGCGACGCCAGCCATCCCTGTATCGTAGTCTGGGTGCCCTTCAACGAATCTTGGGGAGTGCCCAATTTAGTCGAAGCGCCCGCCCACCGCAACTACGTACAAGCGCTGTATTTCCTCACCAAAACCCTCGATCCGACTCGCCCCGTCATCGGTAACGACGGCTGGGAAAGTACAGATACCGACATCCTGGCGATTCACGACTACGACAACAACCCGCAAACTGTAGCCAAGCGCTACGGGCCCGAAGTTCAGTTAGTCGATTTGTTCGATCGCGGGCGTCCCGGCGGGCGAGTCCTCACCCTCGACGGACACCCGCACCAAGGACAGCCCGTGATGCTGACCGAATTCGGCGGTATCGCCTGCGCCGGCCGCGAAAACCCCGATTTTCACAGAGTTTGGGGCTACGTGCGCGCGTCGGACACCTCTGAGTTGCAACACCGCTACACCGCGCTGTTGAAGGTGGTAAACCGAGTGGAAATGTTCAGCGGATTTTGTTACACGCAGTTGACTGATACTTTCCAAGAAGCTAACGGTTTGCTGTATGCCGATCGCACTCCCAAATTTCCCATAGAGGCGATCGCGGCGGCAACTCTCGGTTGGGATATTCCCGAAGAAACTTCGCAGCAAACTGCAACTCAGTGCTAATTGGGAATTGGGCATCGGGCATCGGGCATGGGGAATTGGGAATTGGTGATTGGTGATTGGTGATTGGTAATTGGTAATTGGTGATTGGTGATTGGTAATAATTGCCCGCAGTTCCAAGTTATTGGATATAACAAGTCTCAATTATTTATGAACCTCTTCCAATGCCCTATGCCCTATGCCCTATGCCCTATGCCCTATGCCCTATGCCCCATGCCCAATGCCCCATTACCCATTACCCATTCGATTGATGTTTCAAAGTTTTTTCATGGGCGGATTTGAGTGCTCTACCCACAAATTGCGATCGGGAAAACGCCTGGATGTCACAGCGGCCACCGGCCACGATAAATTTGCAGTCGCCGACTACCAACGCTTGCAAGAACAGGGCATTTACACAGTCCGCGAAGGCCTCCGCTGGCACTTAATAGAACAGTCGCCCGGAAAATACGATTTTTCCAGTTCTCTGCCAATGATCCGCGCCGCCCGCGACACCAAAATGCAGGTAATTTGGGATTTGTTTCACTACGGCTGGCCCGATGATATTGATATTTTCAGTCCCGAATTTGTGACTCGGTTTGCAGATATGGTGCGCGCTTTTATGCAAGTTCTGACTGAGGAAACCGACCAAACACCTTTCGTGACACCTGTCAATGAAATTTCATTTATTGCTTGGGGCGGCGGCGATGTCGCTTACATCAATCCTTTTGCTAGAGGGCGGGGAGACGAACTCAAAATTCAGTTAGTCAAAGCTGCGATCGCCGCGATAGAATCAGTTTGGGAAGTCAATCCCCGTACCCGCATCGTGCAAATCGACCCGGTAATTAACATTATTGCCTCTCCTGACAAACCCGAGGATCGAGACCTTGCGGAAGGTTATCGCTTATCTCAATATCAAGCTTGGGATATGTTGGCGGGACGCTTTCGCCCGGAGCTCGGCGGCCAGGAAAAATATCTCGATATTATTGGGGTGAATTATTACGATCGCAATCAGTGGATTCACAATGAAAATCCGATGAAATACACCGATCGGCTGTACCGCCCGTTTAGCGAAATGCTGCAAGAAGTTTTCGATCGCTACGGCCGCCCCTTATTCGTAGCAGAAACAGGCACTGAAGACGATTTTAGACCTGTCTGGTTTAATTATGTGTGCACTGAGGTAGCGGTGGCGATCAAAGCCGGAGTGCCGATCGAGGGCATTTGTTTGTATCCGATTGTCAACCATCCGGGTTGGGATGACGATCGGCACTGCTACAATGGTTTGTGGGATTATTGCGATGAAAAGGGCGATCGAGAAATTTACCAGCCTTTGGCGGATGAATTGCAGTTTCAACGGCAGCAGATTGAACCGCTGGTGAAGCAGAATTGACGATTGCTTCTGTAGGGTGCGCACTGCGCACCTTATACTAAATCTGCGTTAAAAATTTCCGAGTTCGATCGCTTACACTCAGATGATAGGATGTCTGCCGAATTAACTATAATTCAGCCTGGATGATGTTACGGCACAAGTGCTTAATCTTTCTCGATCTCAGTCAGCACCAGGGCTGAATTAAATAAATCCTCAGTCGATAAGTTCATTTCCTTACTGATTAATTGCATTGCTTTACCAATTCCACAAACAACAATGCAAAAACGACGAATTTTGGGTTCAACTTCCCGATCGTTAATGGTAAGTAGAGTTGATTTATACCAGTCTTCAAAGACTTTTATTGAGAGAGCAGAAGCCATATCACCAGGGAAATCAGAAAGTAAAAAATCCTTAGCAACCGTTGGTGTAAAATTTAGTTTTGCGAATATACGACTGCTCCAGTTAAAGTTATGGATTTTCCAGTATTCTAAGCAGGCTTGGCGAATTAGAACCTCATCAAATTCTGAGTAAAAAAGTTTGGGTGTTGAAGGAATCACTTCTTGATATTTTCTACGAATTCGTTTCAAATCATTGTTCATAACTTTTAGCCTCTGCTGACAACCTAAATAATACTTGCCTTACCGATCGCCTAAACAATGTCTTTTTTTGCACTGTTGCTAAATAACTCCATATAAAGTTACCTGCCGATCTTCCGCTACAAAGCTAGCTGTTTTTTCCGAAAGATTGGGATTCATTACCTGCGAATAGTAGCCTCCTCACCTTCAGAAATTCCCATCATAGAAAAGTTTGACATCAATGGTAATGGTTCAAACTAAGGAAAGTGAGCTTTAAAGCATCAGCTTAATGTTAAACCCTCAGTGCCGCAATCCGGCAGGGAATGAATTCCCTGCCTCAAAGCGAAAGTCCTCTGAAGAGGACTGAAGAACTTATTAGTCCTCTTCAGAGGACTTAAGCTATTAGCCAGGGGTTTAAACCCCTGGCGGACTTTCGGCTTACGTTGCTACTCCTAACTAAACTTATCAACATAATTTCCCACTTTAGATAGGGGCGAATTCTCCAACCACAAAGCTATACTCCTAAAATCTACTAAGAGCGATCGCCCGCCCCAACAAAAATGTACGCCCAAACATTGCAAAAACCAGACGGCCGCCCGCTGACACTCTACAGCCGCTACCCAATCCCAGAAGGAATCGCGGCCGTAAGTCCCAGCAATGAACCCGTACAAGCAAACCCGCACTTTCGCTGGCATCCTTTGCGGGGAGAATGGGTAGCATACGCCAGCCACCGCCAAGGCCGAACATTCATGCCGCCGCCGGAATACAACCCGCTTGCTGCTACAATTAATCCCAAATTTCCGACAGAATTGCCGCGGGGAAAATACGATGTAGCTGTTTTTGACAACCGCTTTCCATCGATGACTTTGCAGGCCAAAAACGCCCCTCAAAATATTGTGGAAACTCTGCCAGCTAAGGGCATTTGCGAAGTCGTTGTTTTCACTCAAGATCCGCTGGCTTCCCTCGGTTCTTTGGAGTTATCTCACTTGGAATTGCTGTTAGAAGTATGGGCCGATCGCACTTCAGTTATCGGCAGCAATCCCGAAATTCAATACGTCTTGCCTTTTGAAAACCGCGGCGTCGAAGTCGGAGTAACTCTGCACCATCCCCACGGTCAAATTTACGCTTATCCGTTCGTGCCTCCGGTGCCCGCGCGGATGTTAGAATGTCAGTCGGTTTACTATCAAAAAAACAATTCCGGTTTGCTGCAAGATTTGATTCAAAAAGAGATTGCTGACAAACAGCGAATTCTTTATTTAGACGAAGAGGCGATCGCCTTTGTGCCCGCTTGCGCCCGCTACCCCTACGAAGTTTGGATTGCGCCGATCGCACCAACTGCCACATTTATCGATCTTACCGAACCACAGCGCCAATCCCTCGCTAAAGCCTTAAAAACAGTCACCCTCAAATATGACGGTTTGTGGCACCGCCCGTTTCCTTACTTGATGGCTTGGTTTCAAGGGCCCACAGATGGGAAACCGCATCCAGAAGCGCACCTGCACGCTCAATTTTATCCGCCTTACCGATCGAGCGATCGGCTAAAATATCTAGCAGGAACCGAACTCGCCGCCGGAATGTTTGCCAACGACGCATTACCCGAAGAAAAAGCCAAAGAATTGCAAGCAGTATCTGTCAATCTATTTTAGATTTTAGACTTTAGATTTTAGATTGAGGAAATGCTGACTAAAATCATTAATTTTCTTCCTGATTTATGACATCCATTACATCCGTTACATCCGTTACATAATCCGTTGCCGAACTTTTTTCATCTATGATAAACTCATTAAACCAAGAAGTCGATCGCAAACTTGAATTCATCCGCAAAACCTTAATCGAAACCGGAGCGAGATCCCTGCGGTTGCGAGGCACAGATTGGTTTGCATGGGCGACAGCGGGCGGTTCCAACACAGTATTGCTAACCGCAGAAACCGGAGTTGCAGAAATATTAATTACCGCCGAAAACGCTTGGGTACTGACAGATGAAATCGAAGCCCAGCGCTTGCAAGACGAAGAATTGCCACCCAACTTTCAAATGCACATCTATCCTTGGGCGGATGTTGCACAGCGCGAAGCTTTTGTCCGAGAAATTACTGCGGGCGGTAACGTGATGAGCGATCGCCCAATTCATCATCACGAAACTGCGATCGTCGCATCTTTACAGTCTCGCAAACAGACAATGATGTCAAGCGAACTAGAGCGGTATCGGCGAGTCGGGCGTTTAGCCAGCGAAGCGATGACAGAGGTACTTTCGGCGGCTAAACCGGAATGGACAGAATATCAGCTAGCGGGTGCCGGTGCAGAAGCTTTGTGGGCGAGAGGCTTGCATCCAGCCCTGACGTTAGTTGCTGGAGAAAGGCGTTTGCCGCTATACCGCCACGCCACCGCTACCGCCGAACAAATCGGGAAGCAAGCTATGTTAGTATTCTGCGCGAGAGGATGGGGTTTGTATGCGAATTTAACCCGATTTGTCTGTTTTGGTTCTCTTGAAAAACAGCATTCAGAATTGCACCGACAAGTCAGAGAAATTGAAGCTGCTGGCTTGGATTCGTGCCGCCAGGGAGTATCGCTGAATGCGGTTTATGAGACGCTAAAAACTGCTTACGAACAGCAGGGATATCCTCAAGCAATTTGGGAACACCATCAAGGCGGAACTACTGGATATTTGGCGCGGGAAATTGTGGCAAATCCTGGTACTTCAGATGTTTTAGCAGAAAATATGGTTGTGGCTTGGAATCCGAGTTTGTCGGGAGCGAAAATTGAGGATACGTTTGTAGTTTCCAGCGATGGGAAGTTGGAAAATTTGACATTCGATCGCAATTGGCCGAGTGTAGAAGTAGAGGGCAGGTTGCGTCCGGTGCCGCTGGAAATATAGGTCGATCGACTGTTTTGAATTTAACCGATCGCTTTTGAAACCTAACACCTCACTCAAGTCATGCGCAAGCGTTCAATATCCCTAATCGGCGGCGCACCGAACATCCGAGAATATTCGCGGCTGAACTGTGATGGACTTTCATAGCCCACCTGATAAGCCGCATTCGCTGCATCGGAGTTTTCGGCAAGCATCAGGCGACGCGCTTCTAACAGTCTTAACTGCTTTTGATATTGCAGCGGACTCATTGATGTCACTGCTTTGAAATGGTAATGGAAAGACGAAGGAGACATACTAGCTTGTGCTGCCAGGCTCTCAACCCGCATCGGTTGGGCAAAATCAGTCTTAATCAGTTTGAGTACCTCAGCGATGCGCTGCATATTGCTGCCAGATGTGGCAATTTGACGGACAGCTTCGCCTTGTTCACCAATTAAAAGACGATAATAAATTTCGCGGATAATCATCGGTGCGAGGATAGGGATATCCTGTGGCGTATCCAAAAGTCGTGTCAATCGTAGGGCGCAATCGAGCAATGGTGTATCGGCGGTGCTGACGAATAAGCCTCTAACAGAATTCTCTTTTTTAGTCAAGCTTGAGCTGGTTTGGGCAGTGATAATATCGCAGAGTTGGCGAGGGTCTAAATTGAGCTTAAAGCCTAAATATGGCTTTTCTGGAGTTGCCTCTACCACAAATCCGCTCACAGGCAAATCAACCGAAACAACAAGATATTGAGACGCGCCATAATGATAGGTTTCCTCACCCAGCAACGCTTTCTTTTTACCCTGAACGAGAATAGCGAAAATCGGTTCAGTGACACCATGCAAGCAGACAGGAGCAGCAGATTCTCGCTGAAATTCCAACTTATCTATAGCTGTTTTATGAAAACCGTTTCCTTTGCCTTCGGTGTGCCGAGTTACTAATGTCGCCAATTCTTGACATTGATTGGCGATCCTCTTCGAGGGCTTTCCTTCGGATCGCTTCGCTAACGCTAACGCATCTTGGTTTGTTACCTGGTTGAGCATTTCAATCGTCATGGTAGTTTTTTGATTGATTTGACCATTCTCTTTCAATAGACATCTCCTATAATTCTTGTGGAACAGGCAGGAAAGCTTGTTCAAGACTGGCTTTTTAGGAGCTTTCTAATCATTATAGACGATCGCGATCGGCTCATCAAACCTGCATTTGGAGGATTAGGCAATAAACTGCGAGGTCTGTGTATTTAAGATTCTTGTTCTTACTCATACTATGAAGACATCTGAATAAAACAGTCAAAGGATAAGGCAATGACAGCAGACAAGCCAAAAATCGCCTCTTTACTATCGGCAGAAAACAGATGGGTGAATGCACAGAGAATTGAAGTCTCTGGCGGTCAATTTATTTGACAAATCAAGCAGAATTGTCTGCAAGTTTTAGATCGTTTACTTCCCGAGGCTGTGTAGCGCAATCAACGCTATCTCAAAAAACTCAACACAACGCAACAAATGAGAGAGGCCGATCTATGAAAGTTATAGTAACAGGTTCGTTAGGAAACATCAGCAAGCCACTGACAAAAGACTTGGTGCAAAAAGGTCATACGGTGACGGTTATTAGTAGCAATGAGGAAAAACAAAAAGACATTGAAACATTGGGAGCCACGGCCGCCATTGGCTCGCTGGAAAACGTTGATTTCCTTGCAGCGAGTTTTACCGATGCAGATGCGGTGTATTGTATGGTACCGCCAAACAACTACTTCGATCGCAACCTTGATTTGTTGGCATATTATCGCAGACTCGGCAATAACTATGCACAAGCCATCGGGCAGTCGGGCGTAAAACGTGTGGTTAACCTAAGTAGCATTGGTGCTCATTTAGATCGAGGCTCAGGGATTTTACTTGGTGCTCGCAATGTAGAGAAGATTCTGAACGAACTATCATCAGATGTAGCCATTACTCATATACGTCCCACTTCTTTCTACTACAATTTATTTGGCTATGTAGATACGATAAAATCGGATGGTTTTATCGCAGCAAATTACGGTGCAGATGACAAGATACCATGGGTTTCTCCTATAGACATTGCTGCTGTCATTGCCGAAGAAATAGTAACACCGCTTGTTGGCAGAAAAGTCAGGTATGTAGCAAGTGAGGAACTTACGGGTAACGAAACTGCACGTATTTTAGGTGCGGCAATTGGCAAGCCTGATTTGCAATGGATAATTATTACCAACGAACAAATGCTAAGTGGTTTAGAAGCCGCCGGGATGAATCCACAAATTGCTGCTGGTTTAGTTGAAATGTATGCCAGTCTTCATAGCGGTTTATTAGCAGAAGATTATTACCGGAACAAACCAGCGGTTATGGGAAACGTAAAACTGGAAGATTTTGCAAAGGAATTTGCTGCTGCTTTTGAAAGTTGATTTTCTTTAATAATTGTTCGACCAAAGTCTGTTTATTCATGCTTGGAATGCAAGACGAGCATGACTGGTTTAAACAGTTGAGAGTTGACAGTTGACAGTTGACAGTTGACAGTTGACAGTTAATAGTTGACAGTTAGACTGTTTATGGTGAGGGGTTTGGGGATATATTCATGAGCTTAATGATGTCAATACTGATGTGGCGGTTGCTATAACAACCCGCTTGCACCCGACCGTAGAAAAGTAGCTGTCCAATTTTATCGTCAATCTTCTTAATGCACAGGATGAAAACTATGCAAGCTTTAACCAAACCAAGCAAATCAATCATCATTACAGGCGCCAACAATGGACTAGGTTATTATTGTGCTGAGGCGATCGCCCGATCTGGTCAAGATTGGCAGATTATTATCGCCAGTCGAAACCTGCCCAGAGTCGAGGAAGCCGTTCGCAATCTGATTGCTGAAACCGAGTATCCACACATCGAAGGTATGGCGATCGATTTGGCATCTCTAGCATCCGTTCGCCAGTTTACACAAGATTTCATAGCTGGAGAACGTCCACCTTTACAGGCGATCGTTTGCAATGCCGGAATTCAAATCGTTTCAGAAACGCTTTACACAGAAGATGGTTTTGAGATGACATTTGGTGTTAACCATCTGGGACATTTTCTACTCGTCAATCTGATGCTGCCACATTTAAGCGATCGCTCTGGCATAGTTTTTGTCAGTAGCGACACGCACAATCCAGATGTAAACACTGGAATGCCTCACCCGCAATATCAAAATGCAAAACTTCTCGCATTCCCGAACGACAATCACAATAACACAGATATCGGAAACACGGGGCGAAGACGCTATACCACTTCCAAACTCTGCAATATTTTTTGTACTTACGAGCTGTCACGTCGCTTGCAAAAGCAGCAGTTGAATATTACAGTGAATGCTTTCAATCCAGGTTTGATGCTCGATACGAAGTTGGCACGAGATTATAGTCAGGCGGAACTTTCTGCTCTAAGTAAAACGATTTCACAGTCTATTTTGGAGAACGCCAGAGACTCTAAAACTATGGGCAGTCTTCTGGCCATACTTATTCTCGATCGCTCACTGGATAACATCACAGGTAAATATTTCGATGGATTTGATGAAATTAAATCTTCTGATGAATCCTACGATGAGCAGAAAGCTACCGAACTTTGGGAGTCCAGTATGGAATTGGTAAATTTTTTACCTAGAGAAGCAACTCTCTTGCAATAAAGCCAGCAATTCCAAAGTTCAGTTTTGAATATATAGCAATCCTAAATCAGTTGTGAATTTCTTACTCCCTCCCCTTAATAAGGGGAGGGTTGGGGTGGGG
>NZ_JAUBOJ010000102.1:0-9275 GCF_036700185.1 Microcoleus sp. BM001215392
ATTTAGGGGGATCGGGTATTAAAGAGCACAACCTTTGACTTTTCAAACACCCTCTCAGTCTAGTGTAGCTAACGTCCCACATTTTTGAACTCACCGATCGCCTCTTGCTACCGCCCTCATAGTCAGTGGCAGTAGGGTGCGTTGCCATTGACAAACCCTAAATTAGACAGACAATCTCACAGTGAGTAACCCATAAATGGAGTAAGTCGGAGCAAAACACGACATTCCAATCATAGTTCACTTTTGCAACTCCTCGCTCCGTCGCGTCCTTCAGCTTACGGGAGCTAGTCCCAACCAAATAGAGCGTAGTAAGGTAGGAATTTTTAGGCAGTTTACCCTGGCCTGGTACAATCAAAGTGGTAGTCGCTAACACCGTTCTAGTTTGATTGCACACCTTAAGTATTACTACTCAAGGCTTTTAAGATTGAGCTCCGCCTCTGGTAGGTTGCGCTTGATTGCTTTGAGTCCTACGTTTCGAGCGGCATTTAATCCAGAATGAGCCTTATACCCATCAGGAGTTGCCACTAATGCAGCCCCAGGTTGATAGCTATCGAACTCAAGTAGGCTGTCAGGGAATTTAGCCCCCCTCCAAAGCGCCTGATTCCAAGGCGTAATGCGACTTGTATCTTTAGGGCAGACGCGAGTTGTGAGAATTGCATAATCTTGATACGCAATACGTTTGACTTGTTCAAAAACCTTCCCTTTCAACCAGTAAGCGCGTTTTTGATTTGACGCCAGCGAGAATTTGCCTTTTTTCGGTCGAAGATTACCTAGGTGTTCAAAGCTAATCACATCTACTTTCCAGTGCTTTGCAAACTCAACAAGTTCCCTTGAAACAGTCCTAGAAAAGTCAATTTCTCTAGCCGTTATCGAGTCCCATTTTGATTTAGCAAAACCACGACTCACTATTTTGGTTTGCCCCATCTTAATCGCAACTTGCCCTAAATCCCGCTTCCTACGAGCTACGTGACGCGACTGGTTGATAAAGTGTCTAGCGATCTCAGTCGTTTCGCCTCTGTCGTTGGTTTCCAGAACAGTTGCAATAACAATATACTTGTCTAAATCCATGTCAATTCCGCACGTTCTAAATGCGTTTTTAGACATGATTCCCTTGATACCTCCCGTTGCAGTAACATACTTTTCTAGTGGAAAAACGATCGATAAAGAACCGTTTTGTACTTGAATTCTAGGAGAGCCTTTTACCCATTCCGTCGGGACGGTAGGACATTGGTATTGATGTTTGACCCACTTCCATGAATCACCTACTCGCATTTTCAAGACAATTGAGAAACCATCATCTTCTTTCCACATCCCTGAATCGTACTGCGGGTTGAACCGGAACGCTCTAGGGTGAACAGGAGGTTTGTGGTGCGACCTTCGCTTGGAACGATTCAACCATTTTTGATAGGTTGAATTCCAACTTTCGTAAGCACCGATGGCTTGTCGGATTGCCGCTCTTTTTAGCGGGGAAGGGAAACCGCTCACAAATTGATGACCAGCGGTTAGTAATTCGTAGAATCGCCAGCCTCCATTAGATTGAACTGGAATGGTAACACCTTGAGGATTTTCAGTAATTAACAGGAAATAAAAATGCACTACTTCGTTGTAAGCATCTTTAGTTTCTTGCATATCAAACTTTGAGCGAATTAACTTCGCTTTGACTGATTTGGTCGCAATTGAATATCCTTTTTGGCGTTTTAGCATTTTACAATGATACTCCAATGCACTTCGATTCGTTCCAATCTGCTAATGTCTTAGGGTGGTAGCCGTATTTTTCTTGTGCTTGAGCTGGGGACAGATACATCACGCTTAGCGACCTTAATATATAGAGTCACTCCATTTTACTCCAATATCCCGATTTCTAGTGATTAGACGCAGCAGACCAAATAGTTGAGCAAACAAACTCAAGATTTCTTGTGTGGCAAGACGTTTGAGAAATGGTATCGCAACTGACGCACGCCCGGAATAAATAGTCGGAGCGAATAGAATTTTCAGTGATGAGTGAGAATTGCCTTTCCTGATGCACTGTAGCGCTGTTTGTCAGGTGCGGATCTGTCAGATTATCGATATTTAAGCAGGGAATTTTCTCTTAGCGACGCACCCTACGAATATTCGATCGCAATTATTTAAGCACGCTCCATCTAACGCAGCCTACAATAATTTAGGCGAGACAAAACCTAAATGTTTCCAAGCAGCCGCTGTGGCAATTCTGCCCCGACTTGTCCGCTGCAAAAATCCGATTTGCATTAAATAAGGTTCGTACACGTCCTCAATTGTTTGAGTGTCTTCTCCGGTGGATGCTGCGAGAGTTTCTAAACCTACCGGGCCGCCGTTAAAGTTTTCGATCATTGCTGTCAAAAGAGACCGATCTGTCCAATCCAAACCTAGCGGATCGACGTTAAATAATTCGAGGGCGACGGAGGCAACTTCGGCGGTGATTGGCTTTAAATTTTTGACTTCGCTGTAGTCTCTGACTCGGCGCAGCAAGCGGTTAGCAATCCGGGGTGTTCCGCGAGCGCGACGGGCTATTTCTTCGGCTCCTTCTGGGGTAATTTTAGTGTCGAGAACTTGGGCGGTTCTTTGGACAATTAAACTGAGTTCGTCTATTTCGTAGTATCGCAGTCTTTGGATTAAGCCGAAGCGATCGCGCAGTGGAGATGTCAGTGAGCCAACTTTGGTGGTTGCGCCTACTAAGGTAAAGGGTTTTAGGGGAATGCTGCGGATTTTGGCGCTTTTTCCTTGACCGATCGTAATATCTAAGCGGCAGTCTTCCATCGCTGGATAGAGGATTTCTTCGGTAACTTTAGATAATCGGTGAATTTCGTCGATAAACAGTACGTCGCCTGCTTTGAGGCCCACCAGCAATCCGACAATATCTCGCGGTTTTTCTAGGGCGGGGGCGGTGGTGATTTTGCATTCTACTTCCATTTCAGCCGCTAGAATTAGCGACATTGTGGTTTTGCCCAATCCCGGCGGGCCGTAGAGTAACAGGTGATCCATCGGTTCGCCGCGGGATTTGGCTGCTGCAATTGCGATCGCCAAAACTTCTCGCAAGTCTTTTTGCCCGATGTATTCAGCTAACCGCTGGGGGCGGATTTTGTCTTCTTGTTTATTGTTGATTTCGTCGGGTAGTTCTTGCGATTCCAGCAAGGATGGAGTCTGGGGTTTGACGGCTTTTTTGCGGGGGGCTGGGGCTATGTCTTCGGGTAGATTTGGCTCGGGGGGCTGTTGTTTGGAGGAGATAATTGCCATATTTATTTGCGATCGCGCAACGCCAGATTGTTTACAATTATGAGCAGAATCTTAACAATTATTGAGTTCGTTATGAGTATCCCATCTTCTTTATTAGCATCGGAAAGCATAACTTTTGAGGGGGCGATCGAGCAAACGAGATATTTACTGTCGCTGATTCAGGCCGATTCCCTAGGGGATAGCTGCGGTTCACGACTTTTAGAGGCCGAGATCGAACAAGCTGTGACATCTCTGGTGAAAACACAGAACGGTGCTAGGGGTTTTTTTGTCACCTATCTGACGGACGATTCGCCCGTGGCAGACAGGCCGTCACCGGGAGTGATCGAGGCTCTGCGATCGGCTCCTGAGATCGTAGCAGAACTGCTGGTAAAAAATGTGGCGATGTCCGCAGCTATGGTCGTGCATCATTCGCGGCATCAAAATCAGGAAATGGCTGGGAGTTCTGCTAAAGTGCAGGAGCGATCGCGCAATTTAATTAAAATCCTGCAAATGCCTGCCTGTCAAACTATAGCGTCGCAAATGCTAGCAAGTTTGGAGAATGCTAGCGGCGAGTACGAGGCATTTTTTCGGCGCTGGGGCTACGACGAGGAGCAAAGACGAGCGATCGGTTCGGCAGTGGGCTCGGCGATCGGCTAAAATAACTAACCGGCAATTTCCGCTGCCGGGTGACAGATGCTTGATCAAAGCGGCGGGGCTGTGGAATAATTGCGGTTTAACAAAAGCTGCACGATTGTAGCTGGAGTTGATTTAGGTGTGATGGTAGTGAACGAGGGCGAAAAAATTGCAGAGAACGGTGAAAGGAGTTGCCCAAAAAGCCCGAACAGCCAGCGGCAGACCAACGGCAAGCAGCCAGCGGTGGGCAAAGGTCAATCTGCTGCTAACATTGGTGCGGCGGGACTTAGAAGCTCAATACAAAGGCTCGATTCTGGGCAATTTGTGGCCGCTGCTGAATCAGCTATCGCAATTGGTGATTTACACATACGTATTCTCGATCGTCCTCAAGGTAAAACTGAAACTGGCAGGTTTCCCCGAAAATAGCGACATTACATTTGGAGTCTGGCTGTTTGCAGGTTTGCTACCTTGGAGTGCGTTCACCAGCGGTTTGATCAAGTCGGGAGTATCGGTGGTAGGGCAGCCGAATTTAGTGAAAAAAGTGGTATTTCCCCTCGGTTTGCTGCCGCTAGTGCCGATTTTTACAGCTTTTATTGAAAGTTCTATCGGTTTAGCAGCTTTGATTGCGATCGTAGCAGTGTCAACGCAAAAGCTCAACGCTACTTTACTTTTGCTACCTCTGGTTTGGGTGCCTCAGTTATTGATTACAGCCGGCTTAGGATATTTGACGGCGGGCTTGACGGTGTTTTTGCGAGACATTCCCCAGACATTAGGTGTTATTCTAAATTTTTGGTTTTATCTGACGCCGATCGTCTATCCAGCATCGATCATCCCGGAAGAATGGCGAGTATGGATATTTTGGTTGAATCCAATGGCGGCCATCTCGGAGATTTACCGAGATTTGATACTGCTGGGAGAAGTCAAGCACTGGGGCGAATGGGGTGTCGCCACGCTGATTTCTGCTGCTATATTTTGTGGAGGTTTTGCGGTTTACCGGCGTTTGCGTCCAGCTTTTGCTGACGTGCTGTAAATTAGTTTGAGATTGAAAGTAAATCTCCCATCTCAAATCCCAATCAAGGTTTGATTGTTTGGACTAAAGTCCTCAGAAAAATCTCACGAATCGCATTCGGAACGCTCAAACCTATTTTTTGTCCTCGCGGACATAATATCAATCTAAAATCTCAAATCTCAAATCTAAAATCGGATGACAGAAAATGTAATTTCACTAAAAAATGTTTCCAAATGCTTTAAGCGGTACGATCGACCAGGAGACCGCTTAAAGGAAATTATTTATCCCAGCAAAAAACTCGCTGAGGAATTTTGGGCCTTGCACGACATCAATCTCGAAATTCCTCAGGGACAAACTCTGGGAATCGTCGGCCGCAACGGTTCGGGAAAAAGCACTCTTTTGCAAATAATTGTGGGAACCCTGACGCCTACCGCTGGTAGCGTCGAGGTGAAAGGGCGAGTCTCGGCTTTGTTAGAACTCGGAAGCGGGTTCAACCCAGAATTTACCGGACGGCAAAATGTATTTTTCAACGCTCAGATACTGGGATTCAATCAAAAAGAAACAGCAGAAAAGTTTGACGAAATAGCTAGTTTTGCCGATATTGGAGATTTTATCGACCAGCCGGTCAAAACTTATTCTAGCGGTATGTTTGTCAGGTTGGCTTTCGCCGTGGCGACGAGCGTCGAGCCAGATATTTTGGTGGTTGACGAGGCGCTTTCGGTGGGCGATGAAGCTTTTCAGCGCAAGTGTTTTGCTCGCTTGCAAAGCATTCAGGAAGGCGGTGGCACGATTTTATTTGTTTCTCACGCTGCTACTTCTGTGGTACAACTTTGTACCTCGGCGATTTTAATGGATAGCGGTGAATTGCTGCTGGCTCATACGCCAAAGGTAGTAATTTCTAAGTATCAAAAGCTGATTTATGCCGATCCGGATCTGGTTCTGGGGTTGAAGTCGGATATTCGAGCTCTCAACCAACTGACAAAGCAAGAAAGCGAAGAAAAGCTTGACGATCCTAATTTAGAAAGCACCGAGACGGAACCTAAACCCGAGCAACATTTCTCTAAACCTAAGGAATATTACGATGAATTTTACGATCCGGGAATGATACCGTCGAATACGGTGAGGTATCCGTCTCGCGGAGCGGAAATTATCAACCCCCGCATCGAGACGCTGAAAGGAAAGGTGGTAAATCACTTGCTCGGGCGTCAAGATTATATTTACACTTACTCTGTCACGTTCTCGCGCTCAACTTCTAAAGTTAGGTTTGGAATGTTGATTAAAACGATCAGCGGTTTTGAGCTGGCGGGTGCATCTTTGAAGGCTTCGAGTCAGTCAGTTAGGTATGTGGAAGCGGGAACGACAATTGTCGTGAAGTTTCACTTTAAATGTTTGCTGAATCCGGGAGTTTATTTTTTGAATGCAGGGGTAGTGGGAACGGTAGATGGGGATTTAACTTATATTGACCGCTGCGTTGATGTGGCGATGTTTAGAGTTCAATCTTGTACAGAGTCCTGCGGTAACGGCATCGTTGACTTGCTGATAGAACCGTGTTTAACTGTTGTTAATTCGGAAGCTATGGTGCAAGAGGCGTCAACCGAAGTTATCTAAAATTTAGTGAAAATAATGAGCGAGATTGATTTTAATTTAGTTGGAAATCCGGTAATCAAAACCATTATTCGAGAACAAGCTAAGTTTCCCGAAGATTTTAAACAGAATATCTGCGAAGACGATGAAATGTATTTGTTTGCTCTGAGCAATGTTAAGGACGATCGCGATCGGGCTTTGGTGCGCTATTATTCCCTAGGCCGTCGCATCCTGGATACCGTTAAACAAGTTGTGGCTTGGCATTTTGGCAGTTTTGACAAGGTACCGTCTTTTCTAGATTTTGCCTGCGGTTACGGGCGATTTACGCGGTTTTTGATCCAGGAAATTGAGCCGGAACGAATTTGGGTTTCCGATATTTATGCTAACGCGGTCAAGTTTCAAACTGAATACTTCGGCGTCAACGGTATTGTCTCGACTGGGAAACCAGAAAATTATTTAATAGAGCGAAAATTTGACTGCATTCTGGCTAATTCTTTTTTCAGCCATATGCCGGAAAAAACTTTTACCAGTTGGCTGCAAAATTTGTACGATTTGTTGACTCCTCAGGGCATTTTGATGTTCAGCGTTCACGATGAGTGTTTGCGGGCTGCCCATGTAGAAATGCCGGCTAACGGTATTTTATTTAGTCCCCTCAGCGAAAGTCAGTCTTTGGATAAGGAGGAATACGGCACTACTTATGTAACCCAAAAGTTTGTCCGAGACAAGGTGGCGCAGGTTAGCGGCGGCAAAGCTTTTGTTCACCGCATCGAAAAAGGTATTTGCAGGTTTCAGGATTTGTATCTGGTTACAAATGAGGTAGCTAGAGATTTTTCGGAGTTGAAATTCAAGCACCACCCGGAAGGATATATTGATGTTGCGGCTTTTACAAATAACGAGAATTTGTATCTGGAAGGATGGGCGACGGATCTAAATGTTGGCGGTAAGATTGAGGAGGTGCAAGTGCTGGTAAACGGGCAGTTAGTACAGAGATGCGAGCCTTTTTACGATCGCCCGGATGTGGCAGGACATTTTGAAAATGAGATCGCTTTGCAGTCTGGGTGGAACTGTTTTTTACCCAAAAATAGTGTGGGCGCGCAGGATGTGCTGACAGTCAAAGCCATCAATAACTTCGGCTGGGAATGGATTGTGGAAAATTGCACTGTCGAATCCCTCCTAGGTGAAAGGGAATCGCAGTATTTGTTGGGTTCTACTCAGACAAAACTCAAATTAATTGAGACGAAGTTAGCAGAGGCTCAAACAAAATTGGAGCTAAGTGAAAACAAGTTAATGATTGCAGACAGTAAGTTGGAAGAATCACAAAACAAATTGCAAGAAACTCAAAATCAGTTAATTTCAACTCAAAGCCAGTTAGAGCAAACTCAAAATCAGTTAATTTCAGCTCAAATGCAGTTGGAACAAACTCAAAATCAGCTAAGTGATGTCAAGCAAGAATTAAACAAATCGCAAATTCGTGTTTTGGCAATGGAAAGCAGCAAGTTTTGGAAGATTAGAAGCGCGTGGTTTCAAGTCAGGCGTTCGCTAGGCTTAGCAGGAGAATAAGCCAAATTTATTTTTTTAAGGTGAGTTGAGATTGGGAGAAATGATGGACTGATTGTCGGGAGTTGCAGTTATTTGGGTAAATAGTGTAACGAGTAAAAAAAACTGTGGGAATTAGGGCGAGGGAGAGAAATTGTGAGTATAAATGACAGCAAACCGTCGGTTTTTATAGTTACTGGAATGCACCGTTCCGGTACGTCTTTAACGGCTTCTTTGTTTCAGAAAGTCGGGGTTGATATTGGCAAAAAGTTGGTGGGCCCGGCCGATGGAAATGTGAAAGGTCATTTCGAGAATGTTGATTTTGTGGAGTTTCACAAGCGTGTTTTACGATCGCACGGCATAGATGAACTCGGCTGTACGTTTGAAAAAACGATTCCGGTAGCAGCGTCAGATGTGAAAATTGCCAAACGGGCGATCGAGCAAAATCAACTTCCTCACAAGCATTGGGGCTGGAAAGACCCGCGAACCGCCTTGTTTTGGGATTTTTGGCTGAATTTGCTCCCCGAAGCCAATTTTATCTGCGTTTATCGATCGCCCTGGGAAGTAGTCGATTCGCTGTACCGCCGGGGAACCGATGTCAGCTTGCTGCAAAATCCGCAAATGGCAGTAAAAATGTGGATTCACTACAACCAAAAAGTCTTAGAATTGTCCGAACATTTTCCCGATCGCTGTCTGCTGGCCAACGTTTACCCGATCGGTAACACTCCCGAACTTTTTATCGATCGAGTCAACGACAAATTTAACGTTAACTTAGGTGCGATACCTGGCGACAATTTTGAAGAATCTTTATTAGTAAACGATATTGTCAAAAGTCACAGACCCAGTTTAATAGAACAATATTTTCCCGAAGCCTTAGAACTCTATCAAGTTTTGGAAACCCAAGCTGGCAATCTCAGCAGCGAATCGAATTTGGTCAGCGATAAAATTATTCATTTTCCCGCATCTTCTGTCGGGCCTTTTGAAGATTGGCTAAAAATTCGCTTGCTGGAAAAACAGCAAAAAACCAGCAATTCCGAACTCAAACAGTGGCAAGAAGAATTTCACCAAGCCCAGGCAAAAGTGTTGGGATTGGAGGCAAAACTAGGAGAAACTCAAGTACAACTTGCAGGTCAAGAATCGAATTTTCAAGAAGCTTTAACAAAAGTCCTGAAGTTAGAAACAGAATTAGGACAAACTCAGGCACAGCTTGCCGGTCAAGAATCGCAATTTCAAGAAGCTTTAACAAAAGTCCTGAAGTTAGAAACAGAATTAGGACAAACTC
>NZ_JAUBOJ010000102.1:9375-18540 GCF_036700185.1 Microcoleus sp. BM001215392
AGGTACAACTTGCCGGCAAAGAATCTCAATTTCAAGAAGCTTTAGTAAAACTGCTCGGATTAGAAACAGAATTAGGACAAACTCAGGTACAGCTTGCTGGAAAAGAATCGCAATTTCAAACAGCTTTAGCAAAAGTCTTGGAATTAGAAGCAGAATTAGGGAAAAGTCAGGTAAAATACGAAGAAAAAGAATTTAAGTTGGAGCAAAAGTTAGCTGAGTTAGTGTGGTTGGAAACAATACAGAGTCAAACTCAGGAAAAATTAAATGAAAGTCGGGAAGACTTAGAAAAATCGCGCCAGGAAACAGAAAGAGTGCGGGCAGAAATTGAGGCAATCAAGTCTTCTGACTGGTGGCAAATCCGAGAAAATATGTGGGGTTTTAAGCGCCGAATCCGTGATTTATTCCCAAAATATATTTTTTCGTTAGATCGACCCACTACTTGGCAAATTAGCGATTCTAATCTCCTAATTGTGGGCTGGGTATTTAACACAAAAAATGAGATTAAGGCAGTGCGTGCCAGAATTAATGATAAAATTTTTTCGGGCGTTTACGGTATCGAAAGAAACGATATAGCCCTAGCACACTCTAATATTGCGGCGGCGATTAAAGCGGGTTTTACGATTGAATTGTCAGCACCTGCCGGACGGCATGAAGTGGTGCTGGAAGCGCAAGACGATCGCGGTAAATGGCACTTTTTAGCAGCTTATCCGCTGTTGGTGTCAACGATTCAAGCATCGTTAGATGTACCAGTAGTATGGGAACAGCGTCAAGGTCAAATTTTGTTTGCAGGTTGGTGCTGTCACCACGATCGCAAAATTGCTAAATTAAGCTTTTTGTGCGGCGATACTTCTGTAGAATGCGCCTACGGTTTGCGCCGAAAAGATGTCGGCGAAGTGTTCCCCGACTGGGTTAATAGTTCCGAAAGCGGCTTTGAAGCCCTGGTCGATTTGCCTCCGGGGGAATGGCAAGTTTCTCTGCAAGCTGAGTTAGAAACCGGGGAAATTTTGTATTTTCAAGCACCGCAAATATTGACCGTGCGGCGCTACCATATTTGGCAGCGAAGTGCTGATAAATTTGAGGAGTTTTCGAGTTTTGTAGAGGCAATTCGGCAGCGGGCGAGGGAGAGAAAACAGCGTCTGGGTAGAATTGTGCCGATGCCTTGGGAAATTGTCAAGGTGATGCGCCAGTTTGGGAAGATTTACCGACAACAAAAACAGTTTACTGCGCCGGGAGATTTGCTGCCGCCTGCGGGTTTTGTGGTGCCCAAACCGATTGATAGGTATGATGCTTGGTTGGAGGTGAACCAGTGGAACGATCGCGCGCGCGATTACCTGATTTCTCGGTTAAAATCCTGTGGGGAAGCGCTACCGAAAATTTCGGTGGTAATGCCAGTTTACAACCCGGAGATAGATTTTCTCGAAAGTGCGATCGACAGCGTAATCGCTCAAGTCTATGCTAACTGGGAACTTTGCATCGCTGACGATCGCAGTACCGACGCCACGGTTGCTGACACTTTGAAAAATTGGGCCGCCAAGGACGATCGCATTCGCATCACATTTCGTACCGAAAACGGCAACATCAGCGCCGCCACCAACAGCGCCGCCGCCCTCGCCACAGGCGACATCATCCTGTTTTTAGACAACGACGACGAACTAACTCCCGACGCCTTAGGCGAAGTCGCCTTATATTTTGCCACCCATCCAACCACCGATTTTCTCTACTCCGACGACGACAAAATCGACACCAAAGGTCATCGTTTCGCCCCGCAATTCAAACCGCAATGGTCGCCAGAACTGCTGCTTTCCTATATGTATCTCGGTCATTTATGCGCCGTCAGAAAACATATTTTTGAACAGATAGGCGGTTTGCGCCTCGGTTTTGAAGGCTCGCAAGATTACGATTTTGCCTTGAGAGCAACCGAAATTTGTCGCCACGTCGCGCACCTACCTCTAGTGCTGTATCATTGGCGAACTGCACCCGGTTCTACAGCCATATCTGGAGCCGCCAAACCCGCCAGTTTTGGCGCAGGTCAAAAAGCAATTCAAGACGCATTAAACCGCCGAAAAATTAAGGGGAATGTTGCTCAGCACGCCTGGGCTACTAAAGAAAATTTGGGCATATTTGCCCAGGATTTCCCAGATGACGGCCCCTCAGTAACAGTAATTGTGCCGACTAAAAATCAGTTTAAATTGCTGAAAGCTTGTCTCGATTCTCTGGAAAATACCACCTACAAAAATTTTCAAATTGCCGTCATCGACAACGAAAGCGACGACCCGAAAACTCTCGAATATTTAAAGCAATTAACTTGCCAAGTTTTGCGGATTAAAAATCATGGCAATCAGTTTAGTTTTGCAGCAATAAACAACCGCGCTGTCGAGAAAGTTGACAGCGAATACGTGTTGTTTTTGAACAACGATACTGAAGTAATTAACCCGCGCTGGCTGAGTCAAATGGTGGGATACGCTCAAATTCCTGCTGTGGGTGCAGTCGGTGCGAGGCTGTTATATCCCGACGGCAGAATTCAGCACGCGGGCGTAATTCACGGCTTGCATCACGGTTTGGCCGGTCACGCTTTTAAGCTGATGGACAAGGATAATCGAGGCTATCTTTCTCAAGCGATGGTAACGCGAAATTACTCGGCGGTAACTGCTGCGTGTACGATTACTCTGCGTCAATTGTTCTTAGAATTGGGCGGCTTTGATGAGGATAATTTTGCTGTTGCTTACAATGATGTCGATTACGGCTATCGATTGTTAGAACGGGGTTATCGCTGTGTATATTGTCCCGATGCTGAGTTGTTGCACAAAGAGGGAACTTCGAGAGGTTTTACTGATAATCCTCAGGAAGTTGCGGCTTTTAGGCGCAAGTATGCGGGAAAGAATGACAGCTTTTACAGTCCTCATTTGTCTTTAGAAGATGAGTATTTTCATATTCAACCCCGACGGGTTTTTATGAAGAAAGAGGGTGCGGCAGCGGATTTTGTAACGGATGTAACGGATAAGGAAGAAGTAAAATTTAATGATTCTGGTTTGTTGGTAGCAGCGGGGAATCTGATTCATCGTATTAAGGTTTTGATGTGCAGCAATTCGCTGGATTTTACGGGGGCGCCGCTGCATCAGTACGAAATTGCGGTGAAATTGGCGGCTGAGGGTGCGATTTTGCCGATCGTACTTTGCACCACAGACGGGCCCCTGCGTCAAGCTTACGAACAGCAGGGAATTAAAGTAATAGTGCGCGACAATCCCCTCGAACACATCTACCAACGCGATGCTTACGATGAAGCTATCGGCAGTTTTAGCAAGGAAATTGAAACTTTAAAAGTAGATGCAATTTACGCCAATACTTTAGAAAACTTCTTTGTAGTTGATGCGGCGCACCACATCGGCATTCCTGTGGTGTGGAACGTACACGAAAGCGAACCGTGGCAAACTTATTTTAACCGATTTGGTTCGGAGATTGCGGCGAGGGCTTTAGAGTGTTTCCGTTTTCCTTACAAAGTGATTTTTGTAGCGGATGCAACGCGGGATAGATATTTGCCCCTCAACAGCCACCACAATTTTAAAGTGATTCACAACGGCTTAGATTTGAGCAAACTAGAAAATTCCGAGAAGTCTGAACAAGCTAGAAACAGTCTCGGAGTTGCAGCGGAAGATGTTGTATTATTGCTGCTGGGAACAGTATGCGAACGCAAAGGCCAACAGGATTTAGTTCAAGCCCTTTCACTTTTGCCTGACAAATGGCACAATAAGATTAGGTGTTTTATTGTGGGCGATCGCCCGAGTATTTACAGCAACAAATTAGCCGATATGGTAAGCGCATTGCCGCCAGAATTGCGACAAAGGGTGACAGTAGTACCGGAAACTGGGGAACCTGGGAAATATTACAAAGCGGCGGATATTTTTGTTTGCACTTCTCGCGTAGAAAGTTTTCCGCGAGTGATTTTGGAGGCGATGGCCTGCGATTTGCCAATTATTACATCGCCAGTTTTTGGGATTAAGGAACAAGTGAGACCGGGAATTAACGGTTTGTTTTATACACCGGATCGCCCGGAGGAATTAGTCGCAGCTTTAATGAGCTTATTGGAAGATAAATCATTGCGCCAGCAGTTAGCTAAAAATGCTAAATATGTCTTGGATTCACTGAATACTTTTGAGGAGATGACTCAAGCTTATGCAGAGATTTTCTGCGAAGCATATTTTGCAAAAAAGTAAAAGTTTAATAAGATTCAAAGGTCAAAAGTATGGTATCAAATTCCTCTAATGTAGAAGATGAAAATTCTGACCACCAAACAGCTCAAACCAACCGGGAATCTAACCTAAATCCCCTAATTTCCAAGCAGGGTTACTGGTTGTCGAATCCAATTATTGAAAAAGCTGTAAATTGTCGGCTATCAGGCGGACAAACAGAAGGTTACTGGTTAACGTGGCTAGTAAATAGCTTCTTCAAAAATCAACGGTTCGATAATCTTTTGTCTGTTGGTTGCGGAGTCGGGAATCACGAGATATTGATGGCTAAACTAGGATTAGCCCGCCACATAGACGCCTTTGACTTATCCGAAACTTCTTTAGAAATTGCGAGAAAAGATGCGGCCGCAGCGGGAGTCAAGATAAATTTTTATCAAGATGACTTTAATTTATTTACTATAGACAAAAACAAAAAGTACGATCTCGTTTTTTGCTCTGGTTCGCTACATCACGTCAAAGAAATAGAACGATGTTTATCAACAATTCAGAAATGTTTAAAGCCCAATGGATATTTTGTTGTCAATGAATACATAGGAGATTGCTACAATATATACAATGAAAATCAACTCAATTTGATCGATCGAATTTACAAATGTTTTGACGGTACGCTAAGGTCGGGAACAACTGAAACATTTGCTAGTCGAAGCATTGAGACTGTATTTACCCAAGATCCTTCAACAGCAATCCGGTCAAAGCTGATACTTCCTTTCTTGAAATTCTACTTTGAGATAGAAGTATTGAATCAAGCCGGTGGGGGTCTGCTTCACGAAATGTACCCTTTGTTAGATCGCGATCGACTTTCAGATGGAGACCCAAAAAGTGAAACAATTGTCAAGTTATTACTGGAGATTGAGACAATCTTAATGGATTTGCCGACAGGACTCTCAAGTGATTTTTGTTTGTGTATTTTGAGACATAAAAAACCCAAAATCTTAGAAAAATTGTGGGGGGGAATATCGAGGAAAGCGAATCGTGGTAAACTTATTTTAACAAGTTTGGTTCGCCGATGGCGGCGAGAGTTTTAGAGATAGAGAGTTTTCACTTTTGCGGGTGAGTTTTGTGTTGTGTGCGACCCAGGAAGTTTTTTGTCTAGCAATAGCTAGCAACCACAATTTTAAAGCGATTCACTTCCCTCAAATTTTAACAGAAGCTGATTTTACCCAAAAATAGACTTTAAATCCAATTACCAAGTAAAAAAAAGTATGTTATCAAATTCTGAAAACAAACAACATCAAAATCCCCATAAATTAACAGCTCAAAAATTTTGGGAATCTAACCCAACCGCCGGATTTGCCAAGGAGGGTTACTGGCTATCGAATCCGATTATCTCTAAAGCTGTAAATTATCGACTATCAGGTGGAGAAACAGAAGGTTACTGGTTAACGTGGCTAGTAAATAGCTTCTTCAAAAATCAACGGTTTGATAATCTTTTGTCTGTTGGTTGCGGAGTTGGTAATCACGAGATTCTGATGGCTAAATTAGGATTGGCTACTCAAATTGATGCCTTTGATTTTTCTGAAACTTCTTTAGAAATTGCCAAAAAAAATGCCGCAGCAGCGGGAGTCAAGATAAATTTTTATCAAGATGACTTTAATTTATTTGTTTTAGATGAACACAAAAAATACGATGTTGTTTTTTGCTCTGGTTCTCTGCATCATGTCAAAGAAATAGAACGATGTTTATCAACAATTCAGAAATGTTTAAAACCCGATGGATATTTTATTGTCAACGAATACATCGGAGATTGCTATAATATATACAATGAAAAGCAACTCGATGCGATCAATCGCATTTATCGATGTTTTGACTTCCGGCTGAGGTCGGGAACAAGTGAAATATTTTTCAGTCCAAGTATTGAGGAAATATTTACGAAAGATCCTTCTGAAGCTGTCCGGTCAAAGTTGATACTTCCTTTTTTAAAATTCTACTTTGATGTAGAAGTATTGAATCAAGCCGGTGGCGGTTTGCTTCACGAACTTTACCCTTTGTTAGATCACAGTCAACTTTCAGATGGCTCTCCAAAGAGTGAAACTATTGTTAAATTATTGCTGGAGACTGAGAAAATATTAATGGATTTGCCGGGAGGACTATCGAGTGATTTTTGTTTGTGTATTGTGAGACCTAAAAAAGCTAAAAAAATGGAAATAATACCGCCTAAAATAGACTACGAAGGGGCTTGGGACAGCTACGCCCAAGAATGGAAAGAAAATAATCCTGAACTCGCTTATTTGGGCGATGAATGGGTGGGAAAAGGTGCGGGTGCAGCCAACTCCTTAGCGGAATACGAAGCGCTGATCGAACAGGAATTTATTGCGCCGTACATCACAAAAGAACATACTGTTTTAGAAATTGGTATCGGCGGCGGAAAAACTGGTTCGCTGTTGCTGAAACATTGCGATCGCCTAATTTGCGCTGATATTTCCAGTCAAATGCTGCAAGCCGCGCGAGATCGCTTGGGGACAGATCGCGTTTCCTACGTCAAACTTGACGGTTTAACATTAGACGGCATCGCCCCGGCCTGTGCCGATGTGTGTTTTTGCTACGATACAATGGTACACGTAGAGCCGGTAGACATATTCAACTACCTAACTCGGATTCCCAAACTGCTGCGCGGAGCTCGCATTTGCGTGTTTCACCACGGCAATATTATCAGCGAATTAGGATGGCAAAAATTCGCCGGCGAGTGGGACAAAAACTTGCTAGGACGCAGAGATGGCACTGCATTCTCAGTAATGACCGATACAATTATGGAAAAATTTCTCAACCATTTAAACTATGAAATCATCCTGAAAAACACATCATCGGTACCGCGAGATTGCGTCTGGATTTGCAAAGCGCCACCCCCCAATGAATAAAACCTAAGCTTTTTAGCCGAATCTAAATATTTTATTCCAACTAACAACTAAGAGGGCGGGCACGGGGGCACCGCCCCTACCAAATGACAAATGACAACTAACAACTAACAACTGCCAACTGACAACTGACAAATGACAAATGAAAGCATTATTTCTCCATCCCAACTTCCCCGCTCAATACCGCCACATTATCACGGCTCTAGGCGCAGATCCCAACAATCAAATTGTTTTCGGAACTAAAAACGAGCGTCCCGAATGGAACATTCCCGGAGTTCGCAAAGCAGCATTTACGCCCAGCCGCGAACCCCACCCGCAGACTCACCAATACGTTCGCCCTTTAGAAAGTGCCGTTATCTACGGACAAGCCGTATTTAGAATGGCAGAACAACTCAAAGCTGACGGTTTCGTACCCGATGTGATCTGCGGACATTCAGGTTGGGGGCCGACACTGTTTGTCAAAGAAGCTTTTCCTAATACGCCACTTTTGTGTTATTTCGAGTGGTTTTATCACGCCATTGGTTCCGATGCAGATTTCGATCCGGCGGAACCTTTAAGTGTTGACGACATGGCGAGAATTAGAATCAAAAATGCGCCGATTCTGATCGATTTATACTCTTGCGATTGGGGTTTGTCGCCTACTTATTGGCAGCGATCGCAATTTCCGCCAGAATTGCAACAAAAATTGTCCGTACTCCACGACGGCGTAGACACCGATTACTTCAAACCAGACCCCGGTGCTCAACTAATTTTACCGAACTTAGATTTGTCTGGGGTTGATGAAATTGTCACCTACGTATCGCGGGGAATGGAACCTTACCGTGGCTTTCCAGAGTTCATTGAGTCGATCGCCTACGTCCAAGAACGCCGCCCCAACTGTCACGTTGTAATTGTTGGTTCAGACAGAGTTTGTTACGGACGTTCCCTACCAAACGGCGAGTCTTACAAAGACCATATGCTCAAAAAAGTGCCGCTAGATATGTCGCGAGTTCACTTTGTCGGGCCGCTACCTTACGGACTGTATTTAAAAGTAATTCAAGCATCGGACGTACACGTTTATTTAACCAGACCTTTCGTGCTATCTTGGTCGATGATTGAATCTCTATCGGCAGGATGTTTAGTCATCGGTTCCGACACCGGGCCGGTGAGAGAAGTTATCCGCGATGGAGAGAACGGTTTGCTAGTCGATTACTTCTCGCCAAAACAAGTAGCCGATCGCATCGACGAAGTTTTAGACCATCCTACCCGCATGGCAGAACTTCGCGTCAAGGCGCGTCAAACAGTCCTAGAACGTTACAATTTAGCTAAAATGCTGCCGCAGCACTTAAAATTGATCGAGCAAGTAGCAAGTCGATCGATGCCGCCTACAGTTGGTATGGAGCCAGAACGGGAATTAGCCGCATCTTTTGGAGTGAGAATTTAGCAGGAAACTCTTATGGGGCGATGCTCCTAGCCCGCCCCATAACAGTTGCAACAGTCGGCGGTTGAAACCAGGTTTAGACAAACTTGCGTCCGAGCAGAGGGGGACTGAAGAATGAAGCCGAGATTAAAGTGTTCTGCAAGCATCTTATATCGTGTCCGCTCGATTGACCGCAATAAGTAACGAACGGTGCGTTCGGTTTTGTTATGGTAATCGACCGGACGCGATCTTACATAATCTTAGGAACCTTAAAAAACTCGCCATCGCGATCGGGAGCACCAGCCAAAATACTCTCGCCGTTAGCAAAAGGTTGCAAATCGTCCGATCGCATAACATTGCTAACATCGATCGCCCGAGTAGTCGGTTTTACCTTACTCGTATCCAGTTCGCTCAACTGCTCAAAATAATCCAAAATACCGTTGAGTTGACCAGTAAACTGCTCTTCTTCTTCCGGCGTTAATTCCAATCGGGCTAAATTCGCTACTTTCCGAACTTCTTCTTTGTCAATCATAAAAATTGGGAATTGGGAATTGGGAATTGGGAATTGGGAATTACCCATCCGTGTCAGCAAACACGTCCAACCTACTCATAGACTGCTTTTTGGCGATTAGGCCCCGATCCCCCCTAACCCCCCTTAAAAAGGGGGGGA
>NZ_JAUBOJ010000103.1:0-18505 GCF_036700185.1 Microcoleus sp. BM001215392
AAGAGGTTCCACATCGGATAAATGTCACGATCGCCCCATGACATTTGTCACGGGCAATCGCACTCGATCGACAAACACCCGATCCAGTCAACTTTTTTAATTTGTAATTTTGCCCGTTTAATTCCGCTCAGCAGTATTAGTCGAGCGACCCAGCAGCTCCAGAGTTTTCCAACCAAGCAAGGAAGGAATTCGCCACGAGTGCTGCTTGGGTGCGATCGCGCAAATTCAATCGCCCCAGAATATGAGTGATATGATTTCTGACTGTTCCTTCAGACAGAAATAATGCCTGAGCAATTTCGCGATTGCTCGATCCTTTAGCAATTAACAGCAGCACTTCTCGCTCCCTAGATGTAAGTTCTGCCATGCCCGGTGGTAGTTCGAGTTTCTGCTGTTTTGGTGCGGATACCTGCGCCACCATCTTTTCCAAAATGCCCGGCCCAAACTGAGTGTAACCCTTGCAAATCGAGTGAATTGCCTCGATTAATTCCGCAGCAGGCGTGTCTTTGAGGACATATCCTTTTGCTCCATAGCCAATCGCTTCGGCAATGTATTGCGTATCATTAAATGTTGTCAGGATCAGAATTTTAGTCTGCGGATATTTCTGACACATTTGTTGGGTTGCCGTCACGCCATCCATAATCGGCATTTGGATATCCATCAGCACGATATCTGGTGGTAAAAATTGGTTATGCAATCCTTCAAGCTGTTCGATCGCCCTTTGTCCGTTGTCTGCTTCCCCGACAATTTGTAAATCTGGCCGGGTTTCCAACAATGCTTTTAAACTACTCCGAATTAAATCCTGGTCTTCAACAAGTAATATACGAATCATGAGATTTTCTATTTGAGATTCTAGATTTTGGATTGGAATGATTTAACCACAGAGGACGCAGAGAACACAGAGAGAGAAGCCAGAGAAATGAATAATTCCGATGAAGTGTAGAATTGATATTACCAATTACCAATTACCGATTACCCATTACCCATTACCGGAAAGTAAGCATTGATGCAGCATCCCCGATCGCGCGCGCTGGTAATTTCCAAAGATCCGCCCAAAGCGGTCACCCGTTCCTGCATCCCCTGAAGACCAAAACCCGATCGACTCTCACCCATTTGAAAGCCTTTACCATTATCCTCAAGTTTGAGGAAAGTCCCGGCTGGATTCGATTCAATCTGAATCTCTACCGCAGTGGCTTTAGCATACTTGCAGATATTAGTCAAGCCTTCTTGCACGATCCGATAGAGGGCTATATTGACAGCTTGGGATAAGGTTCCAGAGAGGTGAATCTGACAGTTTGGTTGTACGCCTGTCGTTTGGTAAAATTCTTGAATTAAATGCGCGATCGCCTCTGTCAATCCCTGCCCCTGCAACGGATCGTCGCGCATGGCCGAGACCGATTGCCGCACGGCTTGCAGTGCCTCGGAACCGAGTTGTTTGGCTTTCACCAGAAACGGGTACGCTCGATCGGGCTGTTCGTTCCACATAGTTAGTGCCGTTTCCATATGCAGGTTGAGCGCTACCAGGGCGTGACCTAAAGAATCGTGAATATCGCGAGCAATCCGATTGCGTTCCTGTACGATCGCCATTTCTTCCACCTGCATTTGCAAGTGGCGAATCGTCAATTGATGCGCTACTCTGGCACAGACTTCTTCAATCTGAAAGGGTTTAGTAATGTAATCCACTCCACCCACCGCAAATGCTTTGACTTTATCGAATACTTCATGCAGCGCGCTGATAAAAATTACCGGGATATTCTGAGTTTGGGGATTGGCTTTCAAGCGCTGGCACACTTCATATCCATCCATTTCCGGCATCATGATGTCTAGCAAAATCAAATCGGGTGGTTGCGCTTGCACGCCTCTTAATGCCATTGCGCCGCTCTTGACGATGCGAATGTCATAACCTTGCTGTGTCAGCATCTCGGACAGCAGGTGAAGATTTTCGAGGGTATCGTCTACGATGAGAATATCTGCGGTTGGGGGTTGAGGGGTATTCATACATCGATCGAAGAAAAGAACGGTGAACTGTTTTGCTGAAGATCCCCCTAAAGTCCCCTTAAAAAGGGGGACTTTAAGAGCATTCTCCCCCCTTTTTAAGGGGACTTTGAATCCGGTTCCCCCCTTTTTAAGGGGACTTTGAATCCAGTTCCCCCCTTTTTAAGGGGGGCGCCGGGGGGATCTACCTGAATGCTGATACAAAAAACATAACCCGATCGAGCGCGGAGATTATCGATAATGGGCAGACTAAAACTCGGATCGCAATTTATCTTCTTGCTGGCGCTAGTTTTTCTGGCAGGAATCCTGCTGAGCGGTATAACGCTTTGGAATACCCTACAACTCGCAGCGGAAGAAGAGATTACTACGCGGGCAAGCATTTTGATGGAGACGATCAATTCTGCCCGGAATTACACGAACCATCACGTCAATCCGTTGCTGAAAAATAAACTTGACACCGAGTCCACCTTTTTGCCGGAAGCTATTCCCGCTTTTGCGGCGCGACAAATTTTTGAACGATTTCGCGATTTGCCCGACTACCACGGCTTTTTCTACAAAGAAGCAGCCCCCAACCCCTCGAATATCCGCGATCGGGCCGATCGCTTTGAAACCGCACTCGTCGAACAGTTTCGCCGTCAGCCAGACCTTTCTGAACTTTCCGGCTATCGAAAAACCGCAGGCTCGACCTTATTTTACATCGCCCGACCCCTGGCAATGAAAGAAGTCAATTGCTTGCAATGTCACGGTAAGCCAGCCGATGCGCCCAAGGGTCAAATTGCCATCTACGGCGATCGCACGGGCTTTGGCTGGAAGTTAGATGAAGTTGTTGCTACCCAAACGATTTACGTTCCTGCTGATGAAGTTTTTGCCCACAGCCGCCGCAATATGGCGTCAATGATGAGTATTTTTACGGCTGTGTTTGCGGTGGCGGTGTTGTCGATTAACAGGTTGTTGAAGCAGCGAGTGATTCAACCTCTCAGACAGCTTACTGCGATCGCCCAGCGAGTCAGTACCAGTCCCATCACCGCAGCACAAGTGGGTGCATTTGACGTGCCGGAAATTGTCAAAGTGGCGCAGCGACGCGACGAACCGGGACAACTCGCCCGCACTTTTCAGGATATGGCCCACGAAGTCAGCACCCGCGAACTCAACCTCAGCCAAGCTGTAGAAGAGCGCACGGCGCAATTGGCGGATAGTATCAAGGAAGCGGAAAAAGCTCAAGCTAAAGCCGAATCTGCCGATCGGGCGAAGAGTCAGTTTTTGGCTAATATGAGTCACGAGTTGCGGACTCCACTCAACGCCATCCTCGGTTTTACACAATTGATGTTGCGATCGCCAAGCGATGCTGCGGGAGTAAGTAACCTGCCGCCGCAGACGCAACAGCGATATTTGGATACGATTAATCGCAGTGGGGAACATCTACTGGCGTTGATTAATAATGTCTTGGAAATGTCTAAGATTGAAGCAGGACGGAGCGCATTTCAAGCAACGGATTTCGACCTCTTTGCTCTTCTCGATACGCTACAACAAATGCTCCGTTTGAAAGCCGAGTCGAAGGGTTTGCAACTGAAGTTTGAGCGATCGAGCGATGTGCCTCAGTTCGTTCGCACCGATGAAACTAAACTGCGTCAGGTGTTAATTAATTTGCTCGGTAATGCCATCAAGTTTACCCAAGCCGGAAGTGTCGCCCTGCGGGTGGAAAGAGGGGAAGAATGCACGCTCCACTTCACCGTAACAGACACGGGGCCCGGCATTGCACCCTCGGAACGCGATCGGCTGTTCGATCCTTTTTTCCAAACTGCAACCGGAGTGCACTCTCAAGAGGGAACGGGATTGGGATTGTCCATCAGCCGCAAGTTCGTACAACTCATGGGAGGCGAAATTGCTGTTGAGAGTACCGTCGGCCAAGGCAGCATTTTCCGGTTTGAAATTCAAGTGGAGTTGATAGCACATCGGGCGATCGCATCACCACAACAAGCGCGATCGATTGTCGGATTGGCTGCGGGACAAATTGCCTATCGGATTCTCGTTGTTGACGATAAACTGGAAAATCGCCAACTGTTGGTAGAATTATTAATCCCGATCGGATTTGAGGTGCAAACAGCTAATAACGGACAAGAGGCGATCGGGCTGTGGCAAAGTTGGCAACCACATCTCATTTGGATGGATATTCGGATGCCTGTCATGGATGGATATGTTGCAACCCAGCAGATAAAAGCTAGCAGTCTGCCTTCTCCGATTATTATTGCCTTGACGGGTAGCGCCTTTGAAGAAGAGCTTCAAGTTGCTCTAGAGGCTGGGTTTGACGATTTCGTGCGCAAACCTTTCCGGACAGAAACTATCTTCGCCAAAATGGCAGAATATTTGGATGTTTGCTATGTTTATGCTGGCGGTAATGATGCCGAAGATAAGTCGAATGATTCTCTATATTATCGACCGATCGCGAATCAAATCCCTGAAAGTATCGCCCCGTCAGAACTAACTCCTTCCGATCTGAGGGTAATGCCAACCCTATGGATCGAGCAGTTACATCAAGCTGCGATTAAACTCAATAGCAAGCAAATTCGTGAGTTAATTGAGCAAATTCCGCAACAGCATTCTCCCCTGAAAAATGCTCTGAACCAGTTAGTCGATCGTCTTTGTTATGAAGACATCATTGCTTTAAGCTGCGTGCCGATATAATACCACCTCCTTTGTTATTCATCCCCGTTATAAATTGTAGGGTGCGTCGCTCACTGGCAGCCTGGTTGAGGGCGAGAATTATTCGTGGCGACGCACCCTACGTCTTACAGGAAGTTGTTAGTAATAAGTAGTTATCAAGTAATATTTGTAATTTATAAATCGGAAACTGTAGTTGCGCTGAAGCGAAAACAGCGCAACTACAAACAATCTGAAACTAACCGATCGCCTTTTCGTAGCGTTTGTTAATTTCCTGCCAATTAACCACGTTCCACCACGCTTTTAAGTAATCGGCGCGCAGGTTTTGGTATTTGAGATAATAAGCGTGTTCCCAAACATCATTGCCCATAATTGGGTAGTTGCCATCACTGAAAGGACTGTCTTGATTGCCAGTAGTTGTAATCTCAAGCTTGCCAGCTTTATTGCGAACTAGCCACACCCAACCGCTGCCAAAACGCTTAGTACCAGCCTCGTTGAATTTGGCTTTAAAATCCTCAACACTGCCGAAGTTTTGCTTAATTGCTGTGGCAATTTCTCCTGTGGGTTCGCCGCCGCCCTTGGGACTCATGATTTCCCAAAACATACTGTGATTGAGGTGTCCGCCGCCATTATTGCGTACAGTTGTCCGAATATCTTCCGGCACTTTGCTCAAATCTTTGAGCATATTTTCAACACTCACGTTTTTGAGATTCGGGTATTTATTGACAGCATCGTTGAGGTTTTTAACGTAGGCGGCGTGGTGTTTGTCGTGGTGAAATTGCATTGTCCGCGCGTCAATGTGCGGTTCTAAAGCATTGTATTCGTAAGGTAGAGGCGGTAGTGTAAAAGGCCCGGGAGTTTGAGCTATTTTTGGGCTTTCTGGGGATGGACTTGCTTGCGATACATTATTTCCTGACGCTTGGCAAGCACCTGCGGTAATAGCTCCGACGGTGGCCGTTAGCAAATACAAGAAATCTCGGCGTTTGAGTGTCATAAAAATTACCAAGTGAATTATTCACTGTTTTATCTCAGATTAAAACAAAATGGGAGGAAGTTGGGAAAAAAATTATAAAATCGTAAATATATAGCCTTTCTCAGAAAGATCAGCTACTCATGGGGCATGGGGCATGGGGCATGGGGCATGGGGCATACTTGACTTTTTTGATAACCGCTGTAAATCTAATTAAACTTAAAATACAACTCGCGCTCAAGCTTGCTGTGTATATCTTCTTCCTTCTTAATAACCAATCACCAATAACTAATAACCAATAACCAATAACCAATAACTAATAACTAATAACTAATAACTACTGACTGCTGACTTATCGCCCAAATGGATGAGACGGATGGGTGATGTTGGTGAGAACACCTCAAGTATAGGCTAATGAGGTACGTGTACATAAGTCTCACGTGCTCCGGCTCGCAAACCCGGTTTCTGTCTCGAAACCGGGTTTTTTATATTATTCTTGAGATAACCGCTGCACGGCTTCGCCTCCAAAAAGTCGATCGGCTGCTTGCAGAATACCGGGAATTTTCGCAGCGTGGGGGCTGTGGGCGAGACAGCGGCGCAAGTCTAATTCGTCGAGGCGATCGGCTTTTTGGCCGGGAAACCAGTGGCTGGCGTTACCCAAAAGGTTGTAGCGCATCTTGCAATAGTCGATCGCATCGTAAGCATTCGCCAAATTCCACAGCCACAAAATCACTCGAATGTTAACTCCTCCGGGAGTATTTTCGATAGTTGGTAAACCGACATCCCAAGTTTTAAACCAATCTTCTCCTAATTTATCAATTGCTGCATTTTGCAGCCTTGCTAATATCGGCGGCAAAATTTCATCAGCTTTATCTAACAATTCTACAGCTTTTAGATGCTCGTTAAAATCTTCGGGTTTGGCTGCACCCAAACTCAAAGTGTGTACTTGCGGGTGTGACAAACAAAACAAATCATTAAACACCATCGGACTCAGCGGATAGCACAAATCTACCAACTTTGGCGGCGGGTTGTAAAGTTGACCGCCTTTGTCGGAAGGACTGATAATAAAAACGCCCATGTCGTGACGTTTGGCTGCTTCAATTGCCGGCCAATTATTTTGATTGATGTAGTACCAGTGCAAGTTCAGATAATCGAATTGATTGGTTGCAATTGTTTTAACAATCACATCCGTCGGCCCGTGAGTCGAAAAACCAATAAACCTAACTTTGCCTTCTGCTTGCAATTTTTTGGCCACATCCAAACAGCCGCCCGGGTGCATAGAATCCTCTAGCAATTCCCAGGTATTAATGCCGTGTATGGAAAATAAATCGACGTATTCTAGCTGTAAATAAGCTAAGGATTTATCAAATTCTTCGCGAAATGCCTCGGAGCTGGCTTGAGGACAAACTTTCGTTTGAACTATCAAGTTTTCGCGGGGAAACTCCGGCAAAATCCACCCCAACTGCATCTCAGAAGTGCCGTAACCGCGAGCAGTTTCTATGTGATTGATGCCGCATTCGATTGAGTAACGAATTGTCGCTTCTAGATTTTGTTGATTGTCTGGGGGAATTTCATTGGCTGGCACATCTTGCCATTTGTGGTGATATCTCATGCCGCCGCAGGAAAAGACGGGCATGGATAATTCTGTGCGGCCGAATCTGCGATATTGCATCATAAACAGTTGACAGTTGACAGTTGACAGTTGACAGTTGACAGTTGACAGATGAATCGCCTGGTTTTTAGGATGGAGATTTATAAACTACCCTAAAAATATTCCTCGGTCATACAGGGGTTTAAACCCCTGTATTTTGACAATCAAAGTCAAGTTATCTATTTAGAAATCTCGCGGACTACGGGTTTGCCGTCTTGAATTTCGCCAACTAAAACCAAATCTGTACAGTTGACAAACAAGCCATTTTCTAACACGCCGGGAATGTTGTTCAAAGTTTTTTCTAATTCCGCAGGATTGTCAAGGTTATCAAATTGAACGTCAATTACCATATTACCTTGGTCGGTAATTACCGGGCCTGCTTTTCTGATTCCCATGCGGAGTTCTGGTTTGCCGCCCAATTTTTCGATGGCGCGAGTAACGGGGGTAATTGCCATTGGTATAACTTCGATGGGGACGCGAAAAGTCGAACCCAATTTATCTACCATTTTGGAACTGTCAACTACTACAATAAACTGAGCAGCCAGACAATCGACAACTTTTTCGCGGGTGTGGGCGGCGCCGCCACCTTTAATTAAGTTGAGGTGCGGATCTACTTCGTCGGCGCCGTCAATGGCTACGTCTATTCTGTCAATTTCGTCGAGGGTTGTCAGCGGTACTCCGTACTGTTTGGCTAATACTTCTGATTGAAATGATGTGGGAACTCCTTTGATATCTTTGAGTTCGCCTGATTTTATGCGATCGCCTAACGCTTGAATAGTATAAGCTGTAGTTGACCCCGTGCCGAGTCCGACAATCATACCAGATTTTACGCGATCGGCGGCAGCAAAGCCAACTTGCTGTTTCATCAATTTTACGGGGTCTTGTTCTGTGGTCATGTTCGGTAATCCTCAATAGCTTTAAGATTATACCATTTAATGAAAATCGGATTTCTCGATACCTATACTTGGGATTATAAAGTTGAAACTCCTTACCGCGAACCTTTGGGCGGCACTCAATCTGCTATTTGTTATTTAGCTGAGGCGTTGGCAGCCCTGGGAAATGAGGTATTTCTACTTAATAATACTTCGGAACCGGGGATGTCGCGCGGGGTTGATTGCAGGCTGCGGGTAGGGGATCGAGCAAATTTGGAATTACTGCGATCGCTCGATTTTTTAGTTATAGTCAATGTGGTCGGTAAGGCACTGGAAGTTAAGCCGCTTTTGGGACAACAGACTCAGTTGATTTTGTGGGTTCATAACGAACCAGGCTTTGTATTTCTTGAAAATTTGAAGAATCAGCAAGAAATCAATGCTTGCGATGCTTTTGTTTTTGTCAGCGATTGGCAGCGCGAGCAATTTCACAGTCGTTTTGCGATTGATTTAAACCGCAGTTGTGTTTTAAGAAATGCGATCGCACCTTGTTTTGCTAACATCTTCCCCGATAATATTTCTATCCGATCGCCAAAATCTCAACCGCCAATTCTCGCTTACACCAGCACTCCCTTTCGCGGGCTCGATATTTTATTAAACGTTTTTCCCGAAATTCGTCAAACTGTCCCGGGAACTAGATTGAAAGTATTTTCCAGCATGAAAGTACACCAAATAGACGATAATGATAACCAGCTTTTTTTTGGTGAACTTTACGACAAGTGTCAGGCAATAGAAGGTGTCGAATATGTCGGTTCCATACCGCAGCCAGAACTCGTCCGGCAACTGCGTTCAGTTGCAGTTTTAGCTTACCCCAATACCTATTTGGAAACGTCATCGATTGCGGTGATGGAAGCGATGGCTAGCGGGTGCCGGATTGTGACGAGTGAATTGGCAGCTTTGCCGGAAACAACTGCGGGATTTGCGCGTCTAGTTTCCATGTCAGGGCTGGAAACTTTGGCATCGGTAACTAATTGGAAGCGTGCGGGTAAACCGGATTGGGAGGGATATACAAGGCGGTTTGTTGAGGCGACAGTCGAAGTTTTAAAAGAGTGTACGGGTGCGGGCGGCCCAACTGCTGAAAATCATCTGAGACAGCAGGTAGAATATATGAATCGAGGGTGTACTTGGTCTGTGCGTTCCCGAGAGTGGGTACAATGGTTGAATAGTATTAGTGTAAAACCTGTAAGAGTGGCAGAGCAAATGGTCGCAGAGTTTTTGGTGGATTTAGAATCAGCTCAAACATATTTTTTCAAGGGAAATAACCTGAAAAATACAGGCGCTCTCGGCGGCGCGATCGAGAATTATCAAAAAGCTTTAGAGTTCAATCCCAAAGATGCGGAAATTCATCAAAAGTTGGCGGAAGTTTATGTTTTGCAAGGAGAATTCGATCGGGCGATCGCCCAATGCAATCTCGCGATTAAATTTCAACCGAATTTTGCTGCGGCTTACTTGACAGGGGGTAATGCCCTGCACGCTCAAGACAAACTGGAAATGGCAATTAAAGCTTATTTACAAGCTTTAGAAATTCAGCCGCAATTTGCCGAAGCTAACGCCAATCTCGGCAGTATGTATTACAAGTTAGGGCAATTGGCACAGGCAGGAAATTATTATGAAAAAGCTCTTGCTATTAATCCCAGCTTGTGTTCGGTAAATTTGATGCTCAGCAGCGTTTTAGAGCAGCAAGGAAATTTAGATGGGGCAATTGTTTGCTGTCAAAAAGTGCTGCAACTGCAACCGAAAAATACCAGCGCAGCAGACAAACTATCGAGTTTAACCAGCCAAAAACAGCTAGCAACTGCCGACAGCAATTTTATCGAATTAGAGACAGAATCAGACGCACCACAACCAGTTTCTGTCAACAAAGATGAAGGCTACGGGTTGCAGCCTTCGAGTATCAATTTGCCGCCTGCACCAACTGCTGAAAATTTAAATACTCCGTTTACAAATCCCGCCGCAGTTTCCGAACAAGTAACCTCGCTGAATGTTCCAGATAGCACACAATCGGCGAATTTTCAAGAAGTAGAACAGTACAAAAAACTCGCAGAAAACTTCTTAGTTAAAGGTAAAATTAAAGAGGCGATCGCACAGTGTCACCAAGCCCTAAAAATCCGACCTGATTTCATCCACGCTTACGTCACTTTAGGGAATGCTTTGCAAGCAGGAGGCAAAATAGAAGCTGCAATTCGCTCTTATTCTCAAGCGTTAAAATTGCAGCCAAATTTTGCGGAAGTGCGCGCCAATATCGGCAGTATGTATTTCAAAATGGGGCGTTTGTCCGAGGCGATCGCCCATTACCAGCAAGCCATCGCCCTCAGCCCTGATTTAGCAGGCGCTCACTGGAATTTAGGCAAAGTATATCACAAACACGGCAACGTCGAAGCTGCGATCGCCTGTTTTCAAAGAACATCCGAACTCAACCCGCAGCTTGTCGGTGCTGACTTCCATTTTAACTTAGGCAATCGGCTTTTCGGCCAAGGCAAGCGCGACGAAGCTATTGAAAGCTACCAAAAGGCGATCGCCATTAAACCAGATTGGGCAGAAGCTTATGCTAACATCGGCAGCGCGCGATCGCAACAAGGCAATCTCGACGCCGCCATCGCTTACTATCAAAAAGCGGCAGTTTTAAAGCCCGAATTAGAAGTGCTGCACTTCAACTTAGGCAATTCTTTTTTACAGCAATGCAAGTACGAAGAAGCAATTACTAATTACCAAAACACTCTCAAAATTAAACCAGATTGGCCGGAAGTTCATGCTAACCTCGGCAGTTGTTTTTCCATGCAGGGGCGGCTGGAAGAAGCATTAGCCAGCTATCAACAAGCTTTGGAACTAAAACCTGATTGGGCCGAAGTTTACTGCCGGATGGGACACATTCAGAAGCAAGATAAGCCCTTGGATGCGATCGCCTGTTTTGAAAAGGCGATCGCGTGCAACCCCCAATTCAGCGAAGCCCACCAACAACTCTGCGACTTGCTCAGCCACTCCACCAACCTCGCCGGAGCCCGCAGCGTAGCCGACAAATACTGCGAATTCTGCGGCGACAAAGCCCCTGTCATGTCAGCCACAGCCTACGTTTTTTCCTACCTGCAATCAGGTGTCAGCAAACAGGCGATTGAGAAACTCGAAGAAATCGAAAAACTCTGCTATCAAAAAGTCGAAACCTTTAGCATCATCGAACTAAAACTGCTCTACGAAATATTTCTATTTGCAGTTTCCCACCTGCGGGACAACCGCGATAAAAACGCCAGTTTTTACCGATTAATTGCCAAAGAATACTACCAAAAAGCCGTCCCGCAGCGCCACAAACCCAACAGAATCAAACCCGCAAATTACCTAACAAAACAACAGCCCTTAAAAATTGGCTTCCTTTCCAAACACTTCCGCCGCCACTCAGTAGGCTGGTGCAGCGAAGCTTTAATTCGCGAACTAAGCCACATTACTCCGCACGTTCACCTTTACGTGACAGGTAAACTCAACCGAGATGAAGTTACACAGCGCTTTGAAGAAATGGCTGGCAAGTTTTACTGGCCCAAAAAATATCCCAACGGATTTGCAGACGGCGGCGAAATCCTCGCCGAAGTAGTGGAAGACGACTTGGATGTTTTAATAGACTTAGACTCAATGACAGTCCCGACAAACGTCGAAGTTTTGTATCAATATCCAGCCGGAATCTGCGTTTCTTGGCTGGGATTCGACGCGCCCTACATCTCCGACAAACATTACTTTCTGTGCGACGAACACACTCACCCGCTTGGTGTCGAACAAAATTACTTAGAACAGTTGGTGAGATTGCCTAGTTGTTCGGTAGCAATTGGCGAACTCCAAAGCATTCCTGTGAATCGAGAAGGGATTAGAAATGCTCTCGGCATTGGCTTGGATCAAATGGCTTATCTGTGCGTTGCTCCGGGCAGGAAAACTAATCCTGAAATGGTGCAAGCTCAAGTTAAAATACTAAAGCAAGTTCCAGATAGTTTGTTGATTCGTAAAGGTCAAGGCGACCCCGATGTAATTCACAGCACTTACCGCGAAGAATGCGCCATTCAGGGAGTAGACTTTGAGCGGATCAAGTTTATCGGACAAACCAGAAGCGAAGAAGAACACCGGGCGATTTATTACGTAGCTGACGTGCTGTTAGATTCCTATCCTTACAACGGCGGGACTCACAATTTAGAGGCTTTGTGGGCAAATTTGCCAGTGGTAACGAGATCCGGCGATCAATATCTTTCGCGGATGGGTTACGCTTTTCTCAAAAGTGCCAATCTCGATGTGGGTGCGGCGTGGAGTTGGGAAGAATACACCGAGTGGGGAGTTAAGTTTGGGCGCGATGCTGGCTTGAGAAATGCAGTAAAAGAGCATTTGATTAAGTCGAAGCAACCAGAACATCTCGCGCCTTTGTGGAATCCTAAAAAGTTAGCCCAGGATATGTACGAGGCGTTTCAGAAACTGCTAGCTAAATAGGTGGGGAATTGGGCATTGCGAATTGGGCATTGCGAATTGGCTTGCGCAGGTCATTGCGAATTGCTATAGCAATCCCTGCTCTGTTCTCTTCCTCTGCGTCCTCTGCGGCCTGGAGCGGTTCAAAAAAAAGAGATCTCAGGTACAGAAACGCGATTTCTGGATATTTGTACGCAACTCCCAGTAAACTTTTGTAACAAAATCCGTGAAAATGCGTAAAAATTCCGCGCCGAGTCTGATAGATAAATGCTGATTCATAGTATCGCGATCGCCCTAACCTTATGCCGGTTGGCGCGATCGTTTTTTTAGTAAGCTGATGACAACTGCCAACTGCCAACTGCCAACTGTCAACTGACTCTCAAGTGTTAACTCGATCGCGCCCGCCAGATTTAGCTCGATACAGCGCCTTATCCGCAGCTTCAATCAACATCTTCGGCGAATTTTGATTTTCCGAAATCGTCGCCACCCCCATACTGAGAGTCACGCAATTGCTGACAACAGACTTGAGGTGAGGAATTGCCAAAGCTTTCACGCGCTGGCGGATTTCCTCTGCGATCGCCTGTGCGGCCGCGAGATCCGTATTTGGCAAAATTACCCCAAATTCCTCGCCGCCGTACCTAGCCGCTAAGTAAAGGCGTTCTGGGGGTACGTTCGTGCAAGTATCCCCGATCGCCCCCGCCACTCGTTGCAAGCAAGCATCCCCAGCTTGGTGGCCGTAATTGTCGTTGTAAAGTTTAAAACAGTCAATGTCGCACATAATCAAAGATAGGGGTTCGGCACGGCTGGAGTGTTCCCATTCGCGATTGAGTACCTCGTCAAACCGGCGGCGGTTAGCTAGTTGAGTCAGACTGTCCAAATTCGCCAACCCGTCCAATCGCTGGTTGGCAGCAGCCAACTGCTGGTAAAGTAAAGATTGCTCGATCGCGATCGCCACCTGAGTAGCCAACTGACTCAGCAAATCCATATCAAACTGTTGCCACTGGCGGGGTGCAGAACAGTGGTGCGCAATCAGCAAACCCCACAGCTTCGGCACTTGACAAGTAGGATTGCCGTTGCGGTTTTCGATTCCCTGCTGCACGATGGGTACGACCAAATTTGCTTTCACCTGACACTCGGCCAAAAAATTGACGTGACACTCGGCAAAATTAGAAGCGTGAATGTCTTCTACCGATCGAATTCTACCCTTCAAATACTGCCCGATATAGGTATTAGCAAAACAACAATCCTCAATTACCATACCCATCAGCGGCATCCAGCCTTCAGCAACCGACTCTACTACAACATCTCCGTTCCAATCCGGTCGGAAGCGGAAAATAATTACGCGATCGGTTGCCAAAAACTCCCGCACTTCCGCTACTGTAGTGTTGAGAATATCTGTCAGATCCAGAGAAGAACGAATGCGCGATTGAATCTGCGCGATCAGGCGTTCCCGCTCAACTTGCTGTCGCAGAGCTACTTGCACCTGCTTGCTTTCAGTAATATCTCGACCTTCCGGTAGCAGCAAGACAATTTTACCAGTTTCATCCGCCACGGGTTTGAGAGAAAAATCAATAGTTGCCGTGCGGTGTGCACCTTTAACTTCCACTTCATAGCGAACTAACTCACCTTTTGCCGATCGACAAATCGCATCTTGTAACTGCTCCCGAACTTCTTGAGAAACTCCCCCCCAAGGTAACAGCCAAAACGGGCGATTTGCCACATCCCGCAGCTTAATTCCGGCAAAATCCAGAGAAGTTTGGTTAGCTTCCAGCAGAGTGCCGTCCGGTTTCAGCAGGCTAACAAACTGGAAAGAAGAATCAAAAATTGCCCGAAAGCGCCGCTGAGAATCTCCCAACATTGCCGTCACCTTTTCGCGAGAAGTAATATCGCGGAAGCGCCACACCCTGCCAATAATATTTTGTCCAACTCTAATCGGCTGCGTGTAGCGCTCAAAAGTCCGGCCGTCTTTAAAATCGAGAATATCGCAGCCATTTGATTCGGCATCGCTATAAATTTCTTTAACTCTCTGCAAAAAAGCCCTCGGATCTTTAACTTGCTTGGTGAGAAATGTCAGGCGCACCGTTCTATCCATTGAGTTTCTAACTTCTTCATGAATCCCCCACATTTGAACTAACTTTTCGTTAAAACTAATCAGTTCTCCGGCGGTAGTAACGGCAAGAATGCCGTCGGCTGTGGCTTCCAGGATAGCGTGCAGCAAAGAGCGCGATCGTTCTAATTCTGCGGCGATTAATTTGCGTTCCGTGAGATTGCGCACTGCTTTCACCTGCACCAAACGACCTTCCCAAACTGCAAATTTGCTGCGCACATCAGCCGGAAAAGCAGTTCCGTCCCGCCTGAGAAAAATTGTTTCGCAGACTGTATTGCTGGCTGCGGAAATCATTTGCGGGCCCTGTTTGTAAGATTTCGGCGACAGCAGTTCCAGCAAACTCATTCCTGCCATTTCTGCTGGTTCGTAACCAAAAAGCTCGGCAAAAGTGCTGCTGACGCTCAAAATTGTGTCGCGGTCTGCCACTGCAACTGCTTCAAAATAAGCCTCAGATTCTAGCAAGCGTGCTGCTGCTGTGCTGCTGCCATTTTCCTCAGAATAGCTGTTGTTAATTAGCTGTTGCAGTTGCATATTTGCTGAGTACAAAGCAGCCATGGCTTGTCTGTACATGGCAGTGCGTTTCTCTACTTTTTCGGAGAGGCGATCGCGATATTCTCGCAATTCTTTTTCTACTTTAACTAGATCGGTAATATCTACTGCAAACATGATGACGCCAGCTACTTTACCTGTTTCGTCGCGGTAAGGTATTTTATCTGTACGCACCCAGCATTTTTGACCGGAAACCGTTGGCAGCAGTTCGACTTTTCCCAGTTTGGCAACGCCGGAATTGATTACTTCTAAATCTTCTAAATAATATTGCTCTGCTTCGTCTGGATAGATTTCATAAAAAGATTTTCCTTCTAATTGAGCAGCAGGCAAACCTCTCGATGCGGCGGCGGCTTGATTGATCCGCAGCAAACGGCTTTCTGTATCTTTGTACCAAATCATTGCCGGCACGGAATCAAAAATAATTTGCTGTTCTTGCTGCTGGCGGCGCATTTCTGCTTCTGCTTGCTTTCTTTTGATTATTTCTTCTTGCAGTTTTGTGTTGGCTTTTTTGAGTTCTCCCGTGCGTCTTTGTACTCTTTCTTCTAATTGATCGTAGTATTGAGCGAGCAAGTTTTGCTGCTGTTCGCGCCGCATTGCTTCTAATTTTAAAGTTTCGCTAGCTGCCAAACTTGACGAGACAAATTCTGCTAATATTTGGGTAAATTCATGTTCTTCGTCTGTCCATTCGCGGCTGCTACCCAGGCGTTCGGCGCTGACTATTCCCAACCTTTGACCAGCCAGTACAATCGGTACGTTTAACAGCGAAGTCGTGCCTCTACCGCCAAAATAAAGGCCTGCCAGTTCTCGGGTTCTCGGGTCATTTTCGGCGGCCACCGTTGCGATTGGGGCGGCCGAATTCAATGCTTTAAAATATGCCGGACAGTCTGCTGCTGTAATGATGATTTGTACCGAATGTAACTTAGTGTTGTCCTCGTAGAAGTCGATGCAGTGAAGCTGCGTTTTGTCTTCGCCGTAGAGCCAGATGCTGGCTCGATCGCAGTTGACAATACTGACAGCAGTTTCTGTTACTTCGCGGATGAATTGTTCTATATTATTGCTTTGTTTAATTTGACTTTTGGCTAATTTGGCGATCGCCCAAATTGGACTGCTGGCCTTTTCCCTCTGCTGTGGCGGCGCTGATAATAGGGAAGTCGGCTTAATTTCTTCGCACACCAACAGTACCGTCGGTCGTTGGAAATTGCCAAATGAGCGATCGCTATTTTCCTCTATTTTCCAGGGAGCATTCGCCCATACCCGCGCCGTTGCTTTCACCCAAACAATTCGACCATCTTTGCAAGTCAAGCGCCCTTCCCAAGACGCAATTTGTGAATTTGACGAACCGTTTTTCGGATGTGCTAATCTGGCAAATTCTGCCTGCATTTTCCCTTGCTCTTGGCAGTAAAATATGTTAAAGATTGAATGACAAATTAATTCCTGTGACCTGTAGCCGAGACGAGCCTCGCCGAATTGATTCAGCGAAAAAACTCTTCCCAAAGCGTCTACAACGAAGTAAATGCCCGGAAAATTTTCGTAGAGATTGCGATACCAATCCTGTTCGACTTGTGGCGCGCCAGAAACTTTCGCAGCGGCGAGTTCGCCGCCCGTGCCTGTCAAGCGAGAATTGTTGGTTTCTGAGTTGCTTGAATTACTTTTTTTAGCAAACACTTTTAGCTTAACTCGACTGTAATTAATTTTACTTTCTGGAATTTAACTTTGTTGTGAAACTAAATTAAACCTGTTGTTTTAAAAAGTTACAAGTTGTAACAAAATTACAACTTGTCCAGCGCGCTGATTTTTACTTGCCAATGCAACCCCTGTGTTTGTTTGTAGTTAGTAGATTGTCTGCCAGCAATATTTCTTGCTAGTTGCGGTAATTGCAGCTATAGCTGCAATTACCGCGCGTGGAGTTTGAGGATTCAAGGGCGGTGGAAAAACGGGCAACCAAGGGTTTTAATTATCTATGATAACACTTGAATATCTAGTGTTGGGAACGATCTACTTGAGTTTTGGTTTGGGGTATTTACCGGGGCTGCGGATGAACCGGGCTGCGATCGCAATTGTTGGGTCAGCTTTTATCGTGGCTTTGGGGAGTAGGAGACCTGAAAACTGCTTGGCGGGCGATCGACCGTAGGACGATCGTTTTTTTGTGGGGAATGATGGTAGTTAATTCGGCTTTGGGAGCATCCGGTTTTTTTCAACTGGCTTGAGAATTTTCAACTCGCTGTACTCGTTCTCCCTTCGGGATTTTAGTAGCCGTTACTTTTAGCAGCGACATTCTCTCAGGATTTTTTCTCAACGACACTACCGCGATTTTACTCACTCCTTTAACTCTAACTCTGATTCGCTCTTTGTCTCTCAATCCTATCCCTTATCTTCTAGCCTTAGCTGGAGGCACTAATTTAGGTTCGATAGCAACTGTGAGCAGCAACCCACAAACTATTCTTGTCGGTGCTTTTTCCGGAATTAGTTATTTAGAATTTGCTCTGTCTCCCACCAATAGCTTTAATTTGTTTGCTGGTACAAGTAGCTTGGCTGTGGTTGCTTTATCCAGAAGTGCGTTTTTGCCAATCTTTACCAGAGGTTCCCCAAGTCAGGTATCGCTTGTTCAAGCCTTTACTGACAAAAACTTTGTTGGTAACAGCAGGACTGTTACTAGCTTTTTTAGTTGGAGCACCTTTAGCAGAATCTGTCTGGATAGCTGCCAGTATATTGTTAATTACCAGGCGCGTCAAGTCCGATCGCATTTTGCCAGGAGTGGATTGGAATGTGCTAGTGATGTTTGCGGGATTATTTGTGGTGACTGAGGCGACTCAACAACTGGGTTTGTTAGATTGTCTAACTAATTTGACAAGTACGCCGCTAGGTTTGTTACGAGTAACATTAATTATGTCTAACTTAATATCTAACGTACCCGCCGTATTAATTCTGCAATCACAGATTTTCAAAACAGATACGTCGGCTCGGTTGATGTTAGCTGCGGGTTCCACCCTAGCGGGGAATCGGGAGCATCTCAGTTTTGCAATTATAGTGCGAGCACTTCATCTCAAATCCGGTACCATCGAAATTATTCATCTCTCTCTTCTCTCTCTGCGCCAAGAGCGTTCTAGAAAGGTTAAATCACCTGACGATACAATCGGAAACGATATCAAGAGCTCGCGAGCTGTACAATAGACTTGAATTGCAAAAATCGGAAAACACCCTAAAATTATCTGCGTTTA
>NZ_JAUBOJ010000104.1:0-18441 GCF_036700185.1 Microcoleus sp. BM001215392
TTTGAAGCCTGAAGAAGCATGACCGCATATAAGTTATTAGTTATCATCTCATATTCACTACGGTCATGCTTCGCCCCTACAAACATATTTGCCTTGCGCCAGATACCCCGTGCAGTCTAGGTACGTAGTTGCGCTTCAGCGCTCCTTCATAAAGAGCGCTGAAGTGCAACAACGTACCTAAAGATTAACCCCACATATAAAAAAATAAGGTGCGCACTGCGCACCCTACCAGTTAGAAAATAAGGCGCGCAGCGCGCACCCTACTAATTAGCTGTTCTGGGGAACGGGAGCAGGAATGCTCGAACCGACTGAATTAGTCGGCGCGCCAGTCTTAGCCCGCTTTTTGATCAAGATTGGCTTGACGCTGTTTTCTCCACCAATAGGGGGATCTTCTTGTTGAGCGTAATCGGCGCCCATCCAAGCCGGACGGCTTTGATCGAAGGCCATTTGCAAAGCTGCGGCGGCGATCGCATGGGAGTCGTATTCCTCAGACAACTGAGACACCAGAGGTAAGAAAGATGCCATCCGTTCGCCAGCCAAAGCTTCGCGAACCTTACCCTGCATCTTTTCCAACTGACGAGCTTCAATTTGTGCCCGTGTCGGAATGTTGCGCACCGTCAAGCTCGATCGCACGTGGCGTTCAATCAAGCGCAATTTGCGGCGATCCACCGGTTGAATCAGCGTGATCGCAGTTCCTTCGCGGCCGGCCCGGCCAGTACGTCCGATCCGGTGAACGTAGCTTTCTACGCTATCGGGTAAATCGTAGTTAATTACGTGAGTCAAGTGATCCACATCCAAACCGCGGGCCGCAATATCAGTCGCCACTACCCAGCGGACTTGACATTGGCGGAACCGATGCAGCAAGCGTTCCCGCTGTGCCTGATTCAAATTACCGTGATATTCGTCAACGCTGTGACCGGCTGCTTGCAGTTGGCTAGTAAGTTCCGCCGCCGACTGCCGCGTCCGCACAAAAATCAGTGCAGATTCCGGGTCTTCCATTTCTAGAATTGGCTGCAAAGCTCTTGCCTTCGACCAGCCGCGAGGAATCATGTACACGCCTTGGCTGATGCGCTTCGGCGTTGCTTTTGGCTGTTCTACGGTGACGTTGACTGGGTTGCGCAAATGCCGCGCTACCAATTTCCGAATGGAAGGTTCCATCGTCGCCGAGAAAAATGCTGTTTGACGATCTTTTGGTGCAGCATCCAAGATTTTTTCCACATCTTGGATGAAGCCCATGCTGAGCATTTCGTCAGCTTCGTCCAAAACCAGCCATTGTACTTTGTCTAGTTTCAGGCTGCCGCGGCTGAGCATATCTAAGATGCGTCCGGGTGTACCGACCACGATGTGAACGCCGCGCTTCAAACGCTGCATTTGGCGATCGATCGATTGACCGCCGTACACGGTCAGAACTTGCAGAGAGCGACCGACTTTTACCGGGCCGTCGCTGCTGATGCCGCTCAAATCGCGGATGGCTTCAGTTACCTGCATGGCCAATTCGCGAGTCGGTGTGAGCACCAATGCTTGTACCGCGGTTAAATCTAAATCAATCCGTTCCAAGATGGGCAACGAGAATGCTGCCGTTTTGCCCGTTCCAGTTTGAGCTTGACCCACAACGTCGCGACCTGCTAGCAGGTGCGGAATTGCTTGTACTTGGATGGGAGTAGGTTCTGTAAAGCCGAGTGTTTCCAGATGGAGAACGAGTTCTTCGGAAAGACCCAAGCCTTCAAACAATAAATTCATTAATGCTCCTAATAACGAGTCTTAGCCTTCTAAGTCGCCCAACTCGGATGCGGATTTCTGCTCTAGGGCAGGAACTCATATATGAGTTCTGTATGGTGCTGCGCCTGCGCGCACCTTTTCAAATAGCAATCGAGTATAGGGCAGCTCCGTCGATGGTGACTAATTTACCGATTCGACAGCCGTCTTTGATTTTGTGACATCACCGATATCAACCGCCAGCGATCGAGTTATCGGCTTCCAACATTCTTAAAATAGTACATTGGACTTCCTTTGAGGTACTTGCAAGCTTTCTCTCTTGGGCATTTTATAGTGAGGATCGTGACCAGCCCCACTTTACTACCTGCATGGTAGTTAGACTTTTGTTGGTTCAGGCGCTATCCCGCAATCCGTCGCCTGCGGGATTCTACAGGGAATGTTGCGACCGTCAGTCGATTTTAGATTTTAGATTTTAGATTTTAGATTTACTCCACAGATCGATCTGGGGGGTCTTAACTAGCGTCTAAAATTTTCAATCTCTCCACTCCTGGCGTCGGTGGCTTCTATCCGTTTTTGGACTACCGTTACCGCCTATCCATCTCAACACTCTTTCGGGATACCGTTGTGGTGTAGGGCGGACGGCGAAGCAATCTCAAAATTCTCCCCGGTTATTTCTGGCTTGTTATCATCATAACTCTTTACATTCAGAAACAAAACATTAAATTCGTTAAAATTCTCCGATCGTTCTGTAGAGATAACCGCACCCCGACGGGGCGGGTCGATTGCCAGAGAGGGGGTAAAAAAGTTTACAGCCCCTTTTCTACATATCTTTGCACAATCTTGCACTAATGGTTACTTTTCTTGGACAATCCGCTAATCATTTCTGGTTGGTGTCCGGTTTTTTTCGCCACACTGTCTGAGGCGACAGTTGCAGCAACACGCTTGACTTGACCCGCCCACAGACGGATACTTGCTTTCCGACACGAGCGTCAGAGTCGATCCCAAAGTTTTAGACTAAAATTCCAGCTCCCAGATTCACTGCGCTGCAAGTCAATTCTTTAATCTAAAATCCAAAATCTAAAGTCTAAAATCGACTTGACCGTAGAGGTCGTAGACATCTGAACTTGTAATTTTCACAGATACGATCGATCCCAGCCGCGCTTCTCCTGTTACATAGACGAGTCCATCTACTTCTGGGGAAAATCTGGCGGATCTACCAATCAACTCGCCTGTCTCTGGCTGTTCTTGTTCTATCAGGACATCAACTACCTGACCGACAGACTCTTGATTCTTTTTCAATGATATAGGTTGTTGTGCCGCCATTACCGAATCGCGTCGCATTTCCATTATTTTTGCGGGTATTTGCTGAGGCAAACTGAAGGCTGGAGTGCCTTCTTCGGGCGAAAATACGAAAACTCCCACGTGATCGAATTCGTGGCGCTTGACAAATTCTAGCAAGTGTGCTGCGTGTTCGTCTGTTTCGCCCGGGAAGCCAACTATAAAAGTTGTCCGCATGACGGCGCCTTTAATTGCTGCTTTGAGCCGATCGACTATAGCATCATTAATCCCAGCTTGAAAAGGCCGATTCATCGCCCGCAGAATTTCTGGGTGCGAATGTTGCAGAGGTAAATCCAAATACGGCAAAACGTTGGGCGTTTCGCAGATTGCCGCCACAACTTGCGGAGTCAAACCTGTAGGATAGGCGTAGTGCATCCGAATCCAAGGCACATCTACTTCACCCAAAGCCCGCAGCAGTTCGGCTAGTTTTGGTTCGCCATAGATATCTTTGCCGTAGTTGGTGGTAATTTGAGAAATTAGGATAATTTCCTTTACCCCTTCGGAGGCTAATTGCTTAGCTTCGGCGACAATTGATTCGATCGTGCGCGATCGTTGATTTCCGCGCAAGTGCGGGATAATGCAAAATGCACAGCGGTAGTCACAGCCTTCTGCTATCCGCAGATAGGCGACACCTTCCGATGTTGTGCGGTAGCGAGGAGTAGTTTCGTCAGCGATGTAAGTAGGTTCGCTAGAGACGAGGGAAACTCGATCGCCCTTTTCGACTCTTTGCATCACATCGACAATTTTATGATAGTCACCAGTGCCGACAATTGCGACGGCTTCCGGCAATTCATCCAGCAATTGCTGCTGAAAATGCTGTGCCATGCAGCCGGTGATGACTACTTTTTTATTAGCTTCCGCTAATTCTACCAAGGTGCGGACTGACTCTTCTCGCGCAGCTTGAATAAAACTGCAAGTATTGACTACAACATAATCGGCTAATTCTTCATTAGAATCGACTTGATAGCCCGCTTGAGCCAGCAAGCCAATCATGTGTTCGGTATCGATGCGATTTTTTTCGCAGCCGAGGTGCGTAAATGCGATCGTTGGCTTCGTTGCCATGCAGTAATAGTTAGTGTTGCGCTATTTCTAAGAACGTTTTATGATATCACACAATTTGACAATTTGCAAGCTTGTGTGGATGCGATCGGGGAATTACGCATCAAAACCAGAGAAACCGGGTTTTTTCGCGTTTTTGTCGCCCTAACGAAGTATTCCCGTAAAAACCCGGTTTCTGACCACCCGCGCGTAAGGCATTCCTTGGTGATTCGGCGGTTGAAACCGCAAAGCGAGTCAAACTTGCGTCCGCCTCCGCCGCGGACTAAGAAATGGCTCTTTGGTTTGTTGCTGTCAAATTTAAGTTTTTTTCAGTTGATTAAATAGTAGCCAACCCATCGTAATATCATCCAATCTTCGATCGACCTTTGCATAATTTTTACACGCTAGTTCGGCAAACCAGCCAGAAAAATCTGCTCCGCCGTTAATGGCAATTCTGGAAAAGCCAGCGACTCAACCCTGTCGCTTCCCCTAAACTGTTTAACCTGATACTCCCCATCTACCAATTGGTAAACCGAAAGTGTTGGTTGTTTGGGATTACCGATAAACTTGCGGCCGCCCAAACCTAAATAATCAACAATCCAGTATTCGGGAATGCCCATTTCTTCATAATCGGAAGCTTTGAAAAAATAATCATCCCGCCAGTTCGTGCTGACAACCTCTACAGCCAGTCGCACTGAAGACCCCATCGTGATGACGGATTCTTTTTTCCAGCGTGGTTCGTTTGCAAGTGCGGTTCTGTCTAAGACTATTACGTCTGGTTGATAACCTGCTTCGTCACGGGAAAGCTTGAGTAGGCAGTCACCGGGGATGGAGTAGGGTAATTGCAGTCGCCTGATTTCAAAATTGATCTCACTGGAGATGAAACCCGTAACATCGGAATGGTCGCCGGTTCCTAAAGGCATTTCAACAATTACTCCGTTGTGTAATTCGTACTTATGGACAGAGTTCTCTGGATACCAAGCAACGAACTCATCAAACGTGATTGTTTTCGATATGGTTTGGATCATGTTGTGGTTTCCTCTGTCTGGTGATTAGTATGCCGAAAGCTCAAAGATGACACAACGATAGATGTTATCATTGACAAATTGGACTGTAGCTGATATGGGTGCGATCGCGCCGATCGACTGAATCAAAAATCAGTATCTAGGCGATCGATCGTTGTGAGCGATCGATCGCCTAGTTTTAAATTAGGCTGGAAACACCAAGGATAAATCTAGAGACAATTCGGGAAAACCCGGAATTACGACAGTCTCATTTTGCAAAACAACTCGTTTGGAGCGATAATGGAAGTCACCTTGTCTTTTTTGATAAGGTTCGCTGTGCATTTCCAGTTGACGATCGACTAAATTAAATATCCAATAATTAGAAATCCCAGCTTCAGCGTAGAGAGATAACTTGGTTCTTTGGTCATATTTTAAAGTAGAATCAGAAACCTCAATCACTAACAAGATATCCGCAGGTTCTGGGTGAGAATCTAAATAATTATCATAACGATTGCGGGCGATAACCACATCAGGTTCTGGTTCGCTATTTGTAGTACATAAAATTATCGGTTCTTGTACGCGCAAGCGAGCGCGTCTTGCCAGTAAAATGACTAACTCTTCAAGTAAAAGACTGTTACAAACAGAGTGAAACCTACCTTTAGCAGCCATTTTGATAATTTCTCCGCGAATCAATTCTACTCGCTCATCGGGAGCGAAAAATCCCAGTTCTCCCAAACGGTGATATTCTGCGATCGAGAATCTTTTCGCGGTGACAGTATTCATGGCTTTGCTTACCTACTTGATCTCTTAGTCCGCACAGGCGGACTTTGTTTTTGTAGACGCGATTTCAATCGCCGAGTTATCTCAGAAGATACATACATCAAGCCAGATTAGTTTCGCCCGACAGCACTTGAACAGCAGACGCAGCAGGTAATTGCTCGTAAGAGTTTGCGCCCAAACCATTAACCTGACGCATCAAAGTGCCCATTTCCAAAGCACTCATCGCATAATTCCAGCCCAAATTGCTCTTAATTCCCGCCCTTTCCAAAGCTTGCTGCATTGTATCAGTCGTCACCACCCCAAAAATCACCGGTACACCTGTTTGAAAAGCAGCAGCAGCAATTCCCTTAGCAACCTCACCCGCTACAAAATCGAAATGCGGAGTTTGGCCGCGAATTACCGCACCCAGACAGATTACCGCATCGTAGCGGCGAGAAAGAGCCGCTTGGCGGGCCACCAAGGGAATCTCAAAACTTCCGGGAACCCAAAAAAAGTCCACCTGAGATCCGTGAGGATCGATATCAACCCCGTGGCGTTTCAAGCAATCTTGACATCCCTCCAACAGTTTGTTGACAATCAAATCGTTAAAACGACCGATGACAATCGCAAACCGGAGAGATTCTGTTTGAGTAAAAGTTCCCTCGAAAACAGTCATAGTGTTCTATTTTAGATTTTAGGTCTTAGATTTTATTTTTTTGTTTGTGAGAAGGCAAAAGTCAGAAAACCGAAACATCTCATCTGAATCAAAGAGTGCAAAAACATACAGGCTCGTCGCACGGTCTAAATAATTCCTAGCTTTTGCCGAATGCAGAATGCCTTTAAATCACTGATTAATGCCTTCAAACTTCTATCTTTTGCCTTCTTTAACTAAACTTTTTTGGCGAAATTAAACTACTAAAAAGTTTAAGACACCCACTGCAATAACCAGTAAAAACCAGAGACCAGAACCAGCAAAAATCAGCGTTTTAGACTGATTCCAGTTTTGGGGAGAAGCATAGGCAACTGGGACACCAACAACCATCACAAAAGACAGTAGCACGAGACCTAGTAAAACCACTTGAAACAGAATCGATAACATCTTTTCTCCTTTTGATATAACCGTGCGCGGACGAGAAATAGTTTGTCATAACCTGGCAAAATATTCCAGATTATAGTTTTTGACAGTATCCCGATAGTCGATCGAGAAATTGTCGGTTGAGTGATACTAAAGAGACTGTGCAAATTCGGGCATTGCGCGAACAGGCCTTAGTAGCTCTTGAGATTTTTATCAATTTTATCACTGTTCGCAGCAGCACAGAAAACTGGATTCGATACTGGCTGAAGCTTAAGTTAAACAGTCCAGGTCGCATTCAGACCTCAGAAACCGGGCTTCTTGCGTGATTTCTCGTGATTCGTCCCAAATTTTTCCGAGAAACCCGGTTGCTAGCCCGTGCGTAAGTCCTGTTAAAGCCCGATCGCCCGATCCGGTATCAAAGCCCTATAAATTGCTAGTGTGGGAGTGAGAGATACGGGATTTTCGGCTATGGACTTAGTTTTGTGCCACACAACAGCAGATTTTGATGCCTTAGGAGCAGCGGTGGGACTTTCCGTGCTGCGCCCCGGTAGCAGAATCGTGCTGACTGGCGGTTCTCACCCGACAGTGCGGGATTTTTTGGCGCTACACCGCGACGAGTACCCGCTGATTGAACGTCGATCGGTCAATCCGCAACAAATTCGATCTATTAGTATAGTGGATGCCTCAGGGCGCGATCGACTAGGAAAAGCCGCCGAGTGGCTAGACTTGCCACAAATCAACGAAATTGCGGTTTTTGACCACCACCTACAGGCTGATTTAGACATCCCCGCTACTGTCACCCAAATTGAAGCAGTCGGGGCTACCACTACATTAATTGTCGAAAAACTCCGCGAAAAATTCCAAAAAGCAACCGAAAACGGCGATACAGTATCCCGGCTTTTACCTTCAGAAGCTACAGTCATGGCCCTCGGAATCCACGTCGATACCGGTTCCCTCACCTTCGACGGCGCAACCGCGCGAGACGCACTGGCTTTGGCGTGGTTGATGGAACAAGGAGCCAGTTTGCGGGTAATCTCTGAATATGTAGAACCCGGTTTGTCTCCGCAATTGCAGGATTTGCTCAGAGAAGCGCTGGAAAATTTGCGATCGCAAACCTTTAATGGTTATACAGTAGCTTCAGTCTTGCTATCCACTGAAGCCTACGTGCCCGGACTTTCGGCGCTGGCTTCTCGCTTGCTCGATTTAACTGAAGCCGATGCTCTACTTTTAGGTAACGTTTATAAATTTACCGAAAACGACAGCAGCCGCAACATCCCTGAATCTCAAGTTTCCAACCGCTTAGCTATTATCGGTCGATCGCGCATTTCCAGCACAAACCTCAGCGAATTGTTCAAACCTTTCGGCGGCGGAGGTCACGCCCGCGCCGCATCCCTCGCCACCCGAGATGTTGACGCCCTGCTAACTTTAAATCAATTAGCTGACTCACTCAAAGCTCAAATCCCGCACCCTCCCACCGCCCGCGAATTAATGTCATCTCCAGTGCGGAGCATTCGCCCGGAAGCCTCCGTGGGAGATGCTCACCGTATCCTCCTACGTTACGGGCATTCTGGACTTTCAGTTGTCGATACGGGCGATCGACTGGCAGGAATTATCTCGCGCCGCGATATTGACATCGCCCTCCACCACGGTTTCAGTCACGCCCCAGTTAAGGGTTACATGACTCCGCAGCTAAAAACCATCGCCCCGGATACCTTGTTGCCAGAAATTGAAGCTTTAATGGTGACATACGATATCGGGCGTTTGCCGGTATTGGAAAACGGCCAACTGGTGGGAATTGTGACTCGCACTGACGTGTTGCGGGAATTGCACCAGCAAAAAGGGCGCGATAGTGGAAGTAATCCTGAGTTGTCTAATTGTCGCGTACCTGAATCCGTTGAGCAATTGTTGCGATCGGGCATTAGTAGCGAATTATGGCAATTATTGTCGATCGCGGCCAACATTGCCCAAGAACGCGGCTGGCAACTGTATATTGTCGGTGGAGCAGTCCGCGATTTACTCTTAGCTACGGACTACCAACTAACGCTCACAGACATTGATTTGGTTGTGGATGGAAACTGCGGCGCCGACGATTCCGGTGCCGGTGTCGAACTAGCTTCAGCCCTGCAAAAGCTTTACCCCAACTCGCGTTTAGACGTTCACGGTCAATTTCAAACCGCCGCCCTGTTGTGGCACAAAGACTCTACTTTCGGTTCCCTCTGGCTGGATATCGCTACGGCTCGTACTGAATTTTACCCTTATCCGGCCGCAAATCCTGAAGTTGAAGCGAGTTCGATCCGTCAAGATTTGTACCGCAGAGATTTTACAATTAATGCGCTGGCTGTGCGGTTGGGTGTGCCACACAGTGGGGAATTGTTAGATTTTTTTGGCGGTTTGCTAGATTTGGAAGCGCGGCAAATTCGAGTTTTGCACTCTAACAGTTTTATCGAAGATCCGACACGGATTTATCGGGCTGTGCGGTTTGCGGTGCGACTGGGATTTTCCATTGAGTCGCAGACTGAAGGATACATCCGCCACGCTTTGGAAAGCGGGATTTATTACCGTATTCAGGGGGAAAACGGCAGAGCCCCGGCTTTGGAAACTCGCCTCAAAAGTGAATTGAAGTACATTTTGCAAGCTCCTTATTGGCAGGTTGCTTTGCGGATGCTAGGAGATTTGCAGGCTTTGCGCTGCATTCATCCTACTTTAAATTTGGATCGTCGGTTATGGCGGCGGCTGCGTTTGCTCGATCGATGTTTGCAAGGAAGGAAGTTCGGCAACGAATTTCGTAACGGATTTAACGGATTGATGTTGAAAGATGCAACTATTGCCAATTCCCAGTTAACAATTATCAATTCCCAATTCCCTGTTATCAATATTCCTGATTGGCTGATGCGGCTGGAAGTTTTGATCGCTTATTTAGCACCTGAATATCGGGTTAAGGTGGCTACAAATCTTCAGTTACCAGCAGATAGTATTAAGCGGCTGCAACATTTGGAAGCCGGAAAAAACCGCATAGCAGAAAATTTGCCGAAGTGTAATTTACCCAGTCAATTGGTGTTTCTGTTGAGGAATTATGAGTTACCGTTGTTAATGGCGATCGCCCTGCAAAGCCCCCGCAGCGCCCGCCGCCAGATTTGGCAATACCTCACCCGGTTGGCGAATGTTGAGCCGCCTTTAAACGGCAATGACTTAAAGGCTTTGGGTTACAAGCCAGGGCCTGGGTTTAAACTGATGTTGGATGATTTGTTGGCTGCGAGGTTGGATGGCGATTTGGGCGATCGGGCTGCTGCTATCTCTTTCTTAGCAAAACGTTATCCTCAAGCTTAGCATCTAAGTATGCGGTCGCAGGAGGGCTTTATTTTTATATAATTGGTTGATTCAATCCGATCGCGATCGCAATTTTCACAGCTTAATCGGATTGCAGGCTGCCTCATTCTTAGATTGATTCGGAAAAACTAGAGAGCGAGCCGATGGCGGGCCGAACTTCAGTTTTGTCTGACTGACGCACAACTGGTTACACACCAAATTTTTAGGCAAAAATACTACAATACCTTTAATTTAGAACCCAGACGTGTTTATTTTATATTGATTTATCCAGGAGTTTTGTAGTTTTTAATTTCCCCAAGCCCCACAGCCACTCGCACATTATAAATATTCTCATAATTAACGTGAAAACCCACCGCCCCCCTGCTTTGATCGCAATTGTCCTTTACAAATTTTTTGTCGCTTCCTTACTTGCAGTAACTTCGATAGCGTTGCTTTTTACACTTAAAAATCATCAAGCTTTGGAGGATTTTTCGGAATCTTTTTTATTAGAAACAAAACTAAAAATAGTTGAATATTTATTAGATAAAATTCTAAGTCTTAAGCAAAATACCTTACTTTTTAGCGGACTTGCTGCCGGAATGTATGCAGTCTTGACTGCTGTCGAAGCGATTGGTTTGTGGTACCAAAAAGGCTGGGCAACTATCTTGGTTTTAGTGTTGGTAGGCATCAGTATACCTCCTGAAATATATGAATTATTTCAAGGTGTCACGGTACTTAAGTTAGTGGTATTCATCTTAAATGTGGCAGTGTTGTGGTACTTGTTGCACCATTTGCCGACACACGGCAAAAAAGCTTAAGTTTGACTGTAGTTGGCGATCGCCCCATACCCAATTGTTAAGGTTTTTTGTCTCTATTTTTCACCTTTTTTTGCCGACTGGGCAGTCTTAACAATCTCGGATTTACCGCTGCACAACTTTGTACATAAGTCAATTAAAATTCTAAATCTTTACAATTTACAAAAATTTGTAAAGATTTGTTAAAGCTAAAAGGGGTTATACCCCCCATGAGTTATATTGAAAGATATAGATGCACCCTGATGGCTTTCCCGTTCCACAAGAGCGGGATTTTTATTGAAAAAATATTAGACTTCTTGCACAAAGTTTTTTTGAGCGAATGTCGTAGCTATTTTGGCAAGAAGTTGATTCTATGAAGTTTTAAAACGCTGGGCACAGATAGGATTGGTCAAAAATTCCCAGAAAACGATCGCCCGCTACCAAAAAATTCAGACTAAAAGCCAAAACTAACGTGCAGGTCGATCGAATGCGGGGTCTAAAGCAGCGAAATGACCCAAAGGCGGTAGCATAGTTTGGGAACCGGCATCAACTAAAGATGAACTTAGCGCCAGCAACAGTCCTGCAACAGGGCAAATATCAAATTAACGCGACTTTAGGTATAGGAGGGTTCGGGATTACTTACCGAGCTGTCCATACCCATTTAAACCAAACCGTCGTACTCAAGACCCTCAACGAAAGCCTGCGCCAACATCCAGCATCAGCGCAGTTTCAACAGCAGTTTCTTGCCGAAGCCCGACGGCTGTCTCGATGCCAGCATTCCAACATCGTCAGGATCGTCGATTTTTTTGAAGAAGCCGGACAATCTTTTATCGCGATGGACTACGTTCCGGGCAAAACTCTCGCCCAAATAGTCGAAACCGGTCAACCGCTGCCAGAAGCCCAGGCCCTGCACTACATCAGGCAAATAGCCTCAGCGGTAAGTAAAGTTCACGACAGCGGATTGTTGCACGGAGACATCAAGCCAGAAAATATGATCCGGCGAGCCGATTCTCATCTAGTAATGTTGATAGACTTCGGCATTGCTCGCGACTTTACCGCCGGCACGAAACAAGCCCACACAAACTTACTGTCTCCGGGTTACGCGCCGATGGAACAATACCTCTATGACGGTAAATGTACCTCGGCCACCGACATCTACGCGATCGCCGCTACCCTATATTACTTGCTCTGCGGCGTCCCACCCGTAGCAGCACCCCTGCGCGATCGAATTCCCCTAGTTTCTTTGCGGCAATTTCAGCCCAACCTCAACCCCAGAATCGAGCGAGCAATCCTTCAGGGACTCGAAACCGATCCCCAGAAACGCCCCCAGACAGTGGAAAATTGGCTTACCATGCTCCAAGAACAAGAGCGAGTACCCGTAGAAAGAAACAGCAAGCAAAGTCTGCGATTGCCAGCACCTCCGCCGCCGCAGTTGACTTTGCTGGCATTTTTTGTGACGGCTGTAATTGCAGGCTGGATGGGTTTTGACCTCGCATGGCGCTACAACAGCATGAATGCCAGCAGCAATGGCCCCAAAACTCAATCTTTCCCATCTCTAGAAGATTTACTCAAATCCCAAGATATGTCGGCGCCGATGTTTGGCCAGCCCTCAGTCGAAAGCAGCCCTCTGCCGCCGATCGTACTCAACAAACGTCCCAAACCCACGTCAGACAGCAGCAACATTCCAGAACCGATCGAGTCCCCAGCAGCTAGCGATGGAGCTAAAAATTCCCCAAGCCCGGAAACTCCCGCCGCAGAGACACCAGCGTCAGCTTCGGCATCTCCGACTCCCGATCCCGAACAGCAGCTTTCTGAGTCCCCCATTCCCGAGGCGAACACCCAAATCGAGCCAGTACCCAAACAGGTTCCCGCACCGGTACCTTCGGTTGCACCCCTGCCACCGGAAACTCCCAGTTACTCGTCCCCCACACCCGCACCGCCTGCTGCTAAGAGTGCTGACACCCTGTCGCCGTCGGAATCTTCCCCGCCAGATTCCCCAATACCCGCCTCCGGTGAACCTGCGATACCGAGCCGCAGCGGCACCAATTCCGATAGTTCGATCGCGCCTTACTCGGCGCCTCCTGTTCCAGAACCGACTGCTCCTTTGGCTGAACCGACGACGAATTAATATTTTTTGAGTTTCTTAAATCTGCTGATAAATACTTGGTTTTATCAACCATCAAAAAAATTTGATGGTTTCACAAACAAGGCTATTTAAAGCCACATAATATTAGCAAAAATATTGCTAAACTCTCACAAAGAAACAGGATATACTAATTTTATCTCAGATTAGGCATTTGCTCTAACACTTAAATTCATCTTAAATATAATTCTCTTATTCATTGAAGATTGACTAATTAGATGTAAATATTCATGTCAATATAATTTCTGAGGTGGGACAGCTTGTGAAAATTTTATAAAGCTACTTATTTTTAAGCTAAGAAAGCATTGATGTCTGCTATTGTTTGGATAATTATCACCCATAAATAAATGTTTTAGAGTACAATTTTTAACAGATAAACCATAACAGACTGAGATTCCTTTCCTGCGGATAGCTTAGCTAACGTTCCTCTATTCGGACAATTTTAAGTAAACCCTATATACGCCATAATTAAAGACAGTTAACTTAAGGTTTTTGTCTGCATGGCAACGCCAGAGCAATCGCTGTGTCTGTTTTTTACATTGTTTTACCCGCAAGACAATCTTCGCAACGCAGATCAGTTTTGGGATGCTATATTTGAGGTAATTTAATTCATAGGTCGCTGCCCGGAGGTTGAGAGACAACCGAGCTACACCAAAGCTGAAAATTCAACGGGTTGTCTGGGTGGCTCCCGGGATGCGATCGTACTCGTGCGATCGCGCCGCCTGAAAAAAAGTTGTAGGTTTCGCAGGCGGCCAGGGCTGGGAATCATTTTTCCCAAACATCCTGTCTTGCGGAACAAGCACCATCGGGGATAAGCAAGTTATAATTTGTGGCGGAAGCGCACAGAGATTTTTTTTATGAGTAAACCACCCGTTCATGCCTTTTTTGTAGGCAGAGCACTTGCCGAAGCACTGTACGAGCAATTAGAAAGCGCCGCAACCAATGCTTTCTCAGAACTCGGCAAATTTGACGCCGAGCAAAGAGAACGCCTGCGGCAGTTCACCGATCGAGTTGTGGAACGGGCGAATCGAGCAGCCGATGACGCCATCCACACTAGAACTGGCACTGCAACTACCAGCACTACCACCATTGAAGACATCCATCCAGCAGAGCTGCAAGTGACTATTGACGAGCTGCGCGCCGAAGTGGCTTTGGTGCGATCGGAATTACAGCGCTACCGCAGCAGTTTGCCCTAACGCGCCGCCCACTCTCCAAAAGCAATAGCTGCGCCGCGCGTACCGGAACAACCAACTATTGACTGATTTCTATGCGAGCGCAAAGCAATGCGCTCCTGCGCTCCTTCTTTCGATCAAAACAACTTAAAATAAGCAATTTGGGAACCCAAGTGTCTGCTCTCCTTGATGACTCTGTTAATCGCCAGCGCTCCCTCCCGCAGTCGGCCTCGGCCGATGAGCCAAAAACTGCCAGTAAATCCTACAAAAGTAAAGCTTATCGCTGGAATCGCGAAAAATACTCCCGGCAACGGCGCTTCTTCGACATTTGGGCCTTTGTCCTGCTGTGGCTGGCTTCGCTGTGGCTCGACAGCAAAAACTGGAGCTACTGGGGAGGCGTGACTGAAGAAAAGAAAGTTGCCAGACGGCGCTTTCAAGCAATCTGGGTGCGAGAAACCCTGCTGGATTTGGGCCCGACTTTCATAAAAGTTGGACAACTATTTTCCACCCGGGCTGACTTGTTTCCAGCAGAATTTGTCGAGGAACTTTCTAAACTTCAAGATAAAGTGCCTGCTTTCAGCTACGAGCAGTTAGAGGTAATTGTCGAGCAAGATTTGGGCAAGACTGTTGGAGAACTCTACCGCAGCTTTGACCCCGTTCCATTGGCCGCTGCCAGTTTGGGTCAGGTACACAAAGCTCAACTGCATTCAGGCCCGGAAGTGGTCGTTAAGGTGCAGCGACCTGGACTGCGAAAGCTGTTCGAGATCGATTTGCAAATTCTTAAGGGAATTGCTCGCTATTTTCAAAACCATCCTAAGTGGGGCCGCGGCCGAGATTGGCTCGGCATTTATGAGGAATGCTGTCGCATTCTGTGGCTGGAAATTGACTATCTCCATGAAGGCCGCAATGCTGATACTTTTCGCCGCAATTTTAGCGACTGCGACTGGGTGCGCGTACCTAGGGTTTACTGGCGCTACGCGGCTCCCCGAGTCCTGACTTTGGAATACCTACCGGGAATTAAAATCAGCCACTATGAGGCTCTAGAAGCGGCTGGGATCGATCGCAAGTTAATCGCTCAGTTGGGCGCGAAAGCTTATTTGCAGCAGTTGCTCAACGACGGCTTTTTCCACGCTGACCCCCACCCCGGCAATATCGCTGTTAGTGCTGACGGCTGTCTGATTTTCTACGATTTTGGCATGATGGGCCAAATTCAGTCTAACGTCCGCCAAGGACTGATGGAGACTCTCTACGGCATTGCTTCTAAGGATGGACAGCGGATTATGGATTCTCTGATCGACTTGGGTGCTTTGGTGCCTACGGGTGATATGAGTCCGGTACGCCGCAGCATCCAGTATATGCTGGATAACTTCATGGACAAGCCTTTTGAAAATCAGTCCGTGAGCGCCATTACAGACGACCTTTACGATATTGCCTACAACCAACCTTTTCGCTTCCCAGCTACTTTTACTTTTGTGATGCGAGCTTTTTCCACCATCGAAGGGGTGGGCCGAGGCTTAGATCCCGATTTTAACTTTATGGAGGTGGCACAACCTTTTGCCATGCAGCTTATGACTAATGGAAATGGCCCTGACGCAAGTAGCAGTATTTTTAACGAAATTGGTCGTCAGGCGGCTCAGGTGAGTTCGACTGCTTTGGGTTTGCCGCGCCGGATTGAGGAGACGATTGACAAGCTCGAACAAGGTGATTTACGGATTCGCGTCCGTTCAGCGGAAACAGAGCGCTTGCTCCGCCGCATGAGCAGCGCTCAAATAAGCACTAATTATGCTTTGTTAATGAGTGCTTTTACTGTGTCGGCAACAATTATGTTTGTCAGCAATCTAGTCTGGCCGGCTGCGGGTTTGGCAGTGCTGGCGGCGGGTTCTCTTTTGGCGATGGTGCGCGTGTTCAAGCGGATCGATCGTTTAGACAGGATGTCATAATTTTGCAATTTTCAATTTGCAATTTTCAATTTGAGATTTATCACCAGCCAAAATTTCAAAAATTAATCTTAAATTTTGGCTGGCCAACTACCGATTTGTGAACTACCACACACCAATCGCCACGCGATATCGCGAAGCTTCCTAGTATCAAGGGCCAACCTCAAGCCCAGTAGTGGAATTAGGCCCACAGTCTTTTGGTCTTACATTACCTCGCCCGGGCACTCACACAGGTTCCCAAGGTCAATATCCCTAAGTAAGCCTTCATTTTTGATATTGATTGCTGCATTTATGTTTCGGTTATAGCTGGTAAAAGGTTAGAGTCGATAGGGGCATTTCTACCCCTACCTCTCCTTCAGAACGGAACGTGAAACTTTCGCTTCATTCCGCTCCTTGATATCTCCATCCTTTGTTAAGGATACAACTCAAAACGGGTTATCATCATAGCTCTTTTGGAGGGAGCCGTCATTTTCCGTTTTTTGTGTCGTGACAGTGTTTATGTAGAAGTTGGAGGTTTCTGTATTCATCCTTACCGCCTAGGGAGCGAGGTTGGATATGGTCAACTTCTACAATGTCTGTAGGTGTGAAGTACAGGCCACAGTGGGTACATTTACCTTTTTGTGTCTTGAGGAGTGTTGCCACTCTTTTTGGTGTTTCAGGGTATTCTCCGCGTCTTTTGCTCCAATAAATCCAGTCACCGTTATAGGGTGTTGAATTGCCTTTTACTTTTACGTGCCTTACGATTGGCGTTGCTGAGTGTTGGAACAATTCTAAACCGTCTTCTGTGCTGAAACACCAATTTCTGTCGCCTACTGTTCGCCAGTATTTGTCTTTGTTGATGCTACCTTTTCCCCGTCGTCTTGCCCATGCTCTTAATTTGTCGTATATCAGGTTGTCTACCTTTGTGAAGGTTTCTTTACTTACTGATGTTGAGTAATAGTTTGACCATCCCCTAATAATTGGATTCAGCCGACTAATTAAAGCAGCTTGTGGGGCATGGTTGTGAATCTCTATTACTCTTTGAATTTTTTCAAGATGAGCCTTAATTTTTGGTTTAGACGGGGTAATTAACGTTTGAAAACCCAAATTGGTTCCATGTGGATTTGTGGCACTTCGGTAGTTACCTACCCTATGTTGTTGTACATGGAATCCCAAAAACTCGAACCCTATATTTCCGTTATATTCATTAAGGGTGTGGGTGAGTTTTGTTTTACTTGGCTTTAATTCTAGACCGATGTCACTCAACCATTCTGCGATTATCTTCTGACAGGTGAGTATTACTTCAATGTTTTCATGGATGATCACAAAATCATCAGCATATCGGATTAAACTTAAGGATTTCCGTTTGTTATCTTTGTTTTGTTTACACTTCAAAGTTTCCGCGTATTGTTTAATCCGTTCTTCCATTCCATGTAAGGCTATGTTAGCCAATAGTGGGGAAATTACTCCTCCTTGTGGCGTTCCTTCAATGGTCTGAAAAATTTCACCTTGTTCTAATACCCCGCTTTTAAGCCACGATTTAATTTGTTTTCGGAGTCGTGGATAGGTATTGATTTTGTCAAGTAACGCTTTGTGGTTAATGCGGTCAAAGCATTTGGCAATATCAGCGTCTAGTACATATTTGGCTTTTTGTTTGATACTACCAAAGATAGCTCCTATTGCATCGTGACACGACCTACCTGGTCTAAAACCATATGAGTTAGGCTCGAATGAGGCCTCCCATTCTGGCTCAAGCGCTGCTTTCACAACTGCTTGTAAGGCGCGGTCGTACATTGTGGGTATTCCTAATGGTCTTGACTCATTAGTTCCTGGTTTTGGAATCATTACCCGACGTGTTGGTTGTGATTTACCAGTTGTTTTGAGTTGATTTACTAGCTTGATTCGTTGCTTAGGGCTTAGTAATTTAATACCGTCCACTCCTGCTGTACGTTTGCCAGTGTTGTCTTGTGTTACCCGTCGTACCGCTAAAACCTTATTAGACCAAGAATTAATCAAGGTCTTCTGAAGCTTACGAACTGCTTTAACATCACCACGCTCACTTGCTCGATAGATACGATGAATGCAACTTGAATGTCAATCTTTCAGCTTTTCGCCAATTGATTTTATTCCATTCCACCGTCGGGTTGTCCCGCGTTTTAGACTTATTCATTGCTACTCTT